>JASHQK010000177.1 GCA_030039195.1 Candidatus Sulfotelmatobacter sp. | reverse complement strand
GCGAAGGCTCGGGCAAACAAGAAGAAAAAAGCGGCTGCAGTCGCCAAATAGCTCTGTAAGAAAACCGCGCGGCTCGCCCATCAGGGTCGGAGCCGCGCATTTCTTTCTGAATCAGATACAACACTTTCGCGAAGCCGTTGCTATCGCAACTCGACTACAACCAGGCCGTGAGGCGGAAGGTCGAGCATGAGTTGATTGTCTCTCAGATTAAGTGTTTCCGGGGGGGAAAGCTCTCCCGCAGCCTGTAGTTCCTTGATCTGCTCGGGCGTGGGATAACTCGGCTCGCCCATCTTTTCGAATTCCCGGCGTGAATCGCCGTGATCGCTATCGACGCGCCAAAGCACCGCCCTCGATAACTGCACGTTCTTAAAAGTGACTGTCAGATTCTCTGCGTGCCCAGACTCCTCCGGTGGGGCATAGTTCCACAGCGCAAGCACATAGCTGCCATCTTTTGTACGAGTAAGCAACGCCGAATCGGAATTTACCTCGATCCGCTGATCCCCGAGCTTATGCAGCACTTCGAACGCGTTGAATGACGGTTTGAAAATATCGTCTGCGGCGATCAATCCGAAACCGCCATAGAAAGGCGTTTTTACGACTCCCTGCTCTTCGAAGACATCGGAAAACGTCCAATACGACATCATGTTGACAAGGCCATCGCATTGGCGGACCGTGTTGGCCAGCCACGGGCCCATGTAAGTTGAATCGGTTACGTCCGGTTCGTTCTTATAACTGGCGTTGAATTCGCTCCAGATGAGCGGGATCTCAGGCATGGTCGAGTGCTCGATTTCTTCGTGAACCTTGTTTACCGCCCGGCAGACCATAGTTGCGCGGGGAATGTTTTCATTCGTGCCAAATACGTCTTGCGCCCGGTCATTTCCGTATACATGCGTCGAGACAAAATCGAGCGGGACATGATTTTCGGCGCAATGCCGGATCAGATCGCCGACCCAGGCCGCCTGTGCCGTGGCCGGACCTCCTACCCGCAAACGGGCACTTACCTGCTTGATATCTCGGGCTGTGTGGTCGTATAACTCAAAGTAAGTCGGCTGTTTGGGGTTTCCGGCCCAGAAATCGATGTTCGGTTCATTCCATACTTCAAAATACCAGCTCGCTACTTCGTCGACTCCGTAGCGACTTACTAAGTGCGAAACGAAGGCGCTGATCAAATCATCCCATTTCTTCCAGTCCTTCGGCGCAGATACATTCGGCTTATACCAGAATGCCTGCAGAGTAGGCGCAGCGGCGAGCTGGTAGGGCATGAAACTAAGTTCCACAAAAGGCTTCACACCGTTCGCGAGTAATCCATCGTAGATCTGATCTACATAGGAGAAGTTATAAACGGGATTGCCATTCTTATCTTCCTGGTAAACTCCAACCTCATCGTGGAGAATGGCGTGGAAGCGAACATATTTGAAGTCGGTAATTTGCTTCACTTCGCGCAGGTCCTGGCGGTAACTGGCGCGCAGGCTCAGAATGGCCCGGCCCGAACCGAACATCTGTTCCCAGAAATGAGGAAAAGGATGCGATGGGGCATGCAAGTCGATGGTGATGTTTTCGGTTGCGGTCTGCGCGTATGCGCCGGGCAGACTAATGAGCAAAAGGAGTACGATGGGTCGAAAACAGGAGAGGAATCGGAGCATTCTTGAATTTTACATGCTCTGCGTCTATGCCACAGCGACTCTCCGGGGCGTTTCCCGCAGATAGGCCACCGGCTTCTCGTGCAGTAACAGTTCGCTGGCCTGCACGCGGGGTTCGGCATGGAACGACTTCTGCACCGCGTTGTCATGCAGAAAATTTGTGAGAGCCAGCAAGCTCATGCCCTGATGGTGCGCCATCCAGCAGCGAACGATTTGCGGGGGAGTGCGCCAGAACCGGCGCCGGGCTGCGCTGAAATCTGCAGATTCATAGAATCCATACGCGCCCAGCCAGCCGAGCTTTTGCATCCGGCGCAGATTAACGAGAGCGGCTTCCGGATCGACTCCCAAGGACAGGAGCGTGGAGTAAGGAGAGATCACGAGCGCATCGACTTCGCTCTTGTGCAACGCCAGATGGGGAAGTCCAAAAGCGTAGTAACCGTAAACCCCGGCATCGTCGAGCTTGGCATAGGACGACTCGGAAATGCCCCAGGGCACGCCCTTGCTTTTGCCATAGCGTTGCTGCGATCGCACCGATCCGGCGCGCGAGCGCTCGAGCAGCGTGTCGGGGAAGGATCGCATCCACAGCGAAGGCATCAGGTACTCGAACGAAGTTCCGCTCCAGGAAAGCAGCACGGGGCGCCCGTCATCGAGTGTGTGTGCGCGTCCCAGCAGGAACCATGTTTCCTGCGGGATATCTTCCTTTGCAATCGCGACGAACGCCGCCGTGCGGGACTCGCTGGCGAGCAGGTCATAGCAGGCAGGCTCCAGACGGGTCTTCTCGACGTTGAATCCCACAGAAACCAGCTTGCGCCGCCGATTAAGCATGAAACTGAAGTCCATGCCATCGGCGAGCGCTTCGGCAGTAAGAGCGATTTTTCGGAGATCGGCGATCAGGCCAATGGCGTTCGTTTTTGCCGAGACGAGTTGTTCACGAAAGCGGGTCGAGAGTTCCCGCAGGTCCGGGACGGCTGAATGTGCGGCCCAATCCACGCGCGCAACCAGCTTGTCGATCAATTCCGGCAATTGCTCCAGAGGGATCGTATCCAACTGCTGTGAGTTCAGGGCCGGATCCTTGCGAAAGCTCGCGAACTCCGGCAATAACCAGGGGGCATATTCTCTTACGGCTTCGTGAATGTTCACGAGACGTTGGCGCGCTTCTTCGCGGCACCATTCCGCCGGAGAAGCGGTTTCGGCTTTCGATCCGGGGGCACTCGCCTGGGTGAAAAGGGTCTCAGGCAATTCGAGGATGGAGCTGAGCCATTTGTCGGTCGCATGCTGATTCTCGAATCTCGAGACCACCCTTCGCGGCAGCAATCGCGCCTCGGCGAGAATTTGCAGATGATCCAGAAAGCCAGCGGCCAGGTTTGGCTGCAGCACTGGTTGACGCAATTTCTCGAAGCACCCCTGCTGCAAGGTCCACAAAGAGGCCAGCAGGTTTCCGCTGTCGACGGAAGAGACAAAGCGCGGGACGAGCGGATCGAGAGTGCGGGTGTCATACCAGTTCAAGAGGTGTCCTTGAAATTTCTGGAGTTGCGCGATCGTGTCCAGTGTGAGCAGGGTCAGCCTGGCGAATTCGGGCGGGGTCAGATAGCCAAACTCACAGGCGGCCTGGCGCGCATTCAAGAGCATGCCGAGATTGGTCGGCGAAACGCGGGCGGCGACGGCCGGAGGCTGTTCCTGAATGTTGTCGGGAATGAGCCAATGATGCTCGGCCGTGCTCAGCTCATGAAAATAGCGCCAGGTCTGCAGCGCAGCGCGGCGCAGAAAGCGCAAGTCCCTGGTCGCAATGTTGGCTTGCGCCGCGATCGGCGGCTGGTTCAGCCAGGAGGCCACAAATTTGCTGGATGCCCAAAGCGCCAGGATCGCAAACGCCGCGGGCACGACTCTCGGACTTGATTCCCACACCAGCGCTCCCAGTCCAATGGCCAATACCGGCGCCCAGGTTAAGTAAATGTCGACCGGCCCACGCCGGCGCCGCGACAACTCCGCTTCCGCAGCGGTCTCCCATTCCAGCAGCCGTCTCTGCGTTACGAAGCGCCGGATCAGCGTGCGTCCGACCGCATCCAACGCAAGCAGGGTTTGGTGGGGGAGGAAAATCAGCGTAAACAGCACGTTGATGGAGGACGTGAAAAATCCGGCGACAGAACCCTTGAGATCGTTCCAACTCAGGTGTACGAGGGCTCGAGCCATGTCGACGGCTAACTGGAGAGCTGTGGGGAGAAACAGGATGACCACCGCTGCCACCGTCCACTGCCACGGGTCGTTGCCGAAGACAAACCATCCAGCCAGGAGTAGCAGAAATGTGGCCGGTTCCACCAGGCTGCGCCGGAGATTATCGAAAATTTTCCAGCGCGACAGCAATGAAATCGGGTTGGGTACCATCTCGCCGGATTCGGAGGGCACCTCGGGAAAGAGCCATGCCGTGATCTGCCAATCGCCGCGCAGCCAGCGATGCTTGCGGCGGTTGTAGGCGCTGTAGTGCGAGGGATAATCCTCAATCACTTCAATATCGCTGACTAGTCCGGCACGCGCATAGGCGCCTTCAATCAGATCGTGGCTCAACAGGGAATTGCGCGGGAAGCGCCGGTCCAAGGCCCGTTGCATCACGTCGACTTCATAGATTCCCTTACCGGTGAAGCTTCCTTCGCCATAAAGGTCCTGGTAAGCGTCGGATACAGCGCGGGTGTAAACGTCAAAGCCAGTTTCACCCGCGAAGATGGCGGCCAGGCGCGAACGGGCCGTACTCTGCACGCTGACGCCAACGCGCGGCTGCAGGATCCCGTATCCCGCGACGACGATATTCTTGGTCGGATCCACAATGGCATGGTTGAGCGGATGCGCGAGCGTCCCAATCATGCGGCGAGCGGAGCCACGCGGGAGCTCCGTGTCGGAATCGAGCGTGATCACGAAACGAACGTTCGGCAGGACCGCGAGATTGCCCACCTTGACCGGAAAACTATCGTATTGACCGCGCAGCAGCTTGTTAAAGTCGAGCAGCTTGCCACGCTTTCGTTCCCAGCCCATCCAGGCTTTTTCTCGCGGGTTGTACACGCGATGACGATGAAATAGGAAGAACGAACCCATCTCGCGCTGCGCATATTTCTCATTCAGCCTCTGAATCAGATCAGCACAGAACGGAACCAGCGGGTTATCTTCCCGCGCCGGCTCGCGCGAGTCCGGCAGATCGGTCAGCAGCGCGAAAAGAATGTTCGGATCGTGGTTGCCCAGGAAGCGCACTTCCAAATCTTCCACCAGCCCGCGCACCTGTTCCTCGTTGAAGAGCAGGCTGGGGATGGCGACCATGGTCACGCAGTCATTCGGAATTCCATCTTCCAAATCGAGCTTGGGGAGAATTTCCGCCGGGAGCACGAGTGTGACCAGGTATTGCATCAGCTGCACGGCGCTCTGCGAGCTGGGCAGGAGCAAGATCAAAAGCGAGAACAGGATGATCCCCAACGAGCTATGCGAATCGGTGAGAAACAGCACGGCGACCGATGTAATGGCCAGGGTCAGAACCGCAATGCCGACGAGGTAAAGCTCATCAGGATGGTCTTTTAGCAGGCGTTGCACCTTGTGCCACAACGGCGCGTGAAAGCCGACTTCTCTTTCCAGCAGTCGCGAACCTTTATCGGCGAGGTAATAGCCCACGTGCGACTCGCGCAACGCGATTCTGGGATTCGAGTATTTTCTGCGGCCCGCATCCTGCGCGAGAGCAACCGCTCGCTCGGCAACCCGCACCTCAGGAAAATCGGAATGCTCGGCAATCCGGCTCAGCTTCTTGCGATAAAACTCCCGGCTTTCTGCATCCATCTGGGGATAAACGCCGGCGGGATCTTTGCGCAGAATCCGGTCCACCACGATCAGAGATTCGAGGATGTCCTTCCAATGCGTGTGCCCGACTTCCTGCAGGCTGCGGATGCAGATGGCGAGATTCTGGGCAGGCAGCCTCGGATTGCTCACCACGCCTCTGCCCAGTCGAGCAATCTGTTCCAGGAGCACCAGTTTCATGGCCGGAACCAACATGCGCAATTCCAGCGATTGCAGGACGGCGGTTTCCTGAAACGTTT
>JASHQK010000176.1 GCA_030039195.1 Candidatus Sulfotelmatobacter sp. | reverse complement strand
TAAGGTTATTTGTTGAACTGTCATGGGTCAGGTGGGGCTCCGCCTCGCTCTCCAGTTCAGGAGAAATCCGTTGCGCCAAGACTTTGCCAAGTTCAACGCCCCACTGATCGAACGAATCGATGTTCCAAATCACACCTTGTGTGAAAACGCTGTGTTCGTACAAAGCCATCAGCTTGCCTAGCGTTTCGGGGGTGAGACGTTGGGCATAGCGGCATCGTTGATTATTTTGACGGGACGACCGAACGCGGCCTCGTAATCGAACCCAACCCAACCTCGTCCCAGGTTATGCGGCTCCAGTGGCGGTCTCCCGCCCAACACTAGACCTGGATAGCCCATGGCAACCACGTCGTAGTTCCAGTCCTCCGTGACCTTCTGGACTCCACTTGCCATGGAGTCCGGTGTCAGCGTTGGCCCTGAAGGAAATGTGCGTGGCATCTCCTGCCCGGTTGCAAGTATCTTCACCTGAGTTCCGCCGATATCGATAAGGAGAATTGTCATAAGAACTCGAGTCATTTCTGATCTACGCAGCAGTGGCTTCCTTCATCGCTTCACTTTTTGAGGAGATCACCGCCATCAACTCGTGCCATGATCTTACGAACGCATTTGCGCCTTCGATCTGAAGCTGGCGGGCAAGTGCGGGGATATCGATACCGGCATGACAGAACTGTGCCAAGACCTCTTCACAATTACCTCCATCGGCCGGGATCAACTGTCCCAGCTGGTCGTGCTTTGCCAGAGCTTGTAACGTGCCCTCGGGCATCGTGTTGACGGTGAACGGAGCGGCCAAGCCCTTGATATAGAGAACGTCGCTTGCCTGTGGATCTTTTGTACCCGTACTGGCCCAGAGCAGCCTTTGCGGACGCGCTCCCAGGTTGTAAACGCGCTGCCAACGAGGCGAACTGAGCAACTGCCGCGCGGCTTTGTAAGTGCGGGTCGCCATCGCAAGCCCCAACCTGTTATGCAATTCTTCTGGTACTTTGGCCTTAACCGCACCATCCCACCGGCTAACGAAGACGGATGCAACGGAGCCGACGTTCGGGTTCAGCCCGCACTCGATCCGACGTTCGATCCCGCGCAAGAACGCCTCCGCTGCAGCCAAATAATGTTCACTTGAAAACAGCAGGGTCACATTCACAGGGATTCCGGCGAAGATGGCCTCCTCAATCGCGGGCAGCCCCTCGTTTGTGCCGGGAATTTTGATCAGCAAGTTCGGCCGGGCGGCACGGCCAAAAAGTTCTTGCGCTGCGGCAAGAGTCGTCACTGTGTCGTATGCCAGAAGTGGTGAGACTTCGAGGGAAACCCATCCATCCACGGTGTTGGTTGCGTCGTAGATGGGCCGGAAGAGGTCTGCCGCGCGGGTCAAGTCTTCGATTGCTAGCTCAAAGAAGAGCTTTTCCCCGGAGATGCCAGCCTTCAATTTCTCGCGGATGGGTTTGTCATAGGCTTTGCTGTTCTTGATCGCATGCTCAAAAATCGTAGGGTTGGAAGTTAGTCCCGTGACAGATAGTTCACGGATGTAAGTTTCGAGTGTACCCCTATCGAGCAGGTCGCGAGTAATGTTGTCGAGCCAAATGCTTTGCCCGATGCCATGCAGAAGCTCTGTAGCTTTCATCTGGTCACCTCAAGTTCTGGGATTGTCGCACTCCGTCGGGCACGGTCGTCTCTTCTCGGTTCTTGAACTACGTGGTGTATCATTCCAGAGCCGGATCACGGGGCGCGCAAGACTATCCTCGTATCCGAGAGCGCTCAAGCTAGCAGCTGTGAGCGTGAAACACGGCGCGTTTTGTGTAAGTAATAGGCTACGCCTCTAACTTCTGGCCAAAGAATGATGTATGGCGTCGGTCCTGATATCGACCTGCAGGAGCACGATACCCCTAGAGATGCTGGGAATAGGTCCACCTCCCGGCACCAATACCCGTCGCCTACGCCGCGGCTTTCATGCGTTCCCTTATAAACGCGCGGAGATCTTCCCCGTACCCGGTGAGCAGGCCTCCATCTACCGCCAGGTTCTGGCCGGTGATCATGTCCGACTGATCGCTGGCGAGGAACAGCACCGCCCGGCCGATTTCTTCAATCGTGCAAAAGCGGCCCAGTGGCACCAGACGTTTGGTCAAACGCTCGCGCATTTCCCGATTGGTACCCATTTCCATCAGGGGAGTCAGCACGCCGCCGGGACAAACCGTATTGACTGTGATGTTGTGATCGGCAAGTTCCCAGGCCAGATGCTGGGTTAGCCCAACTACCCCATGCTTGGAGGCTGTGTATTCGGCGCTTCCAAAAAACGTCATCCGCAACGACGCAATGGACCCGATGTTAACAATTCTTCCCTTGCCTTTAGCTATCATCGTCGGAATCACGGCTTTACAACAGAGGAAGACTCCGGTGAGGTTGACCGCTATCACTTTGTCCCATTGCGCTTTGGTGAGATCCGTAAGCAACTTCGGTGAAGACTCAATTCCGGCGTTGTTCACGAGAATATCGAGGGTGCCAAACTGCTTAACAGTCTCCTGTACCATTTTCTCGAGCGTGTCTTCTTGTGTAACATTGGCTACTAAGGGCAAAGCTCGGCCGCCCTCCTTAGTGATTGCCTCCGCTACGCTCTCGGCGTTTTTGGGATTCATGTCCATTACCACAATGGCAGCTCCTGCCCGGCCGAGCACTCGCGCAATGCCTTCTCCTATGCCCCGGCCTGACCCAGTCACAATGGCGACTTTGTCCTTGAGTTCCATATGTTTTCCTTTCGTTAGTCCGAAGTTAAAAGCTAGTTTCTTCTACGCAGCAAATCGTCCGGCCTTTCCTTATGCGGCTTTAACAGGTTAGTTATTGGTTTCTATTCGACCCGCGCCTTGGTTTTCCCAGTCGCGGTCCTCATTCTTTCTTGAGACAGGTCAGTGTACCGAGCAAGAGACGCAGGGATCGTATGAGCGCACCAGCATGGAACACAGCAGCGTGAGCTGTTCGTCCGTAATACCGTCGCTGGCAAACTGTTTGACCAGAGCCGGCATGTCAAGGTGGATGTTTGCATTATTCTGTGTCGTCGGGATGATGCAGTTAGCCCGCACGACGTAG
>JASHQK010000175.1 GCA_030039195.1 Candidatus Sulfotelmatobacter sp. | reverse complement strand
AGGTGCCACACGCGCTTGAACTCCCACGGATGCTGCGTGCCGTCGTACCACTGATGCGTGGTCATGGGCGCGGCTGCGGAATCATAGACGAACTTGTTGCTCGCCGGTTTCGGCAGCTGTCCAGGCTCGGTCGGCGGAGCCGGCTGAACTCCCGGCTGATGCCATGTCTTGCCGCCATCGTCGGAGCGCTGGATCATTTGCCCGAACCATCCGCTGGTCTGCGACGCATAGATTCGGTTTGGATCTACCGGCGACCCCTTCAGGTGATACATCTCCCAGCCCGCAAAATGCGGACCACTGACCTCCCACTTGTCGCGCTTGCCATCCGCGGTGAGAATGAAGGCACCTTTACGCGTGCCTACGAGAACTCGCACTCTGCTCATCTTCTTGCTCCCCAGATTAGTGAGATTTGTGCTTTACCTGACTGTACCGCGTCTGTCACTGCTTGGGAAAATTAGGATCGGCCTTCACTTCCAGAATCTGTTTCGTATGACGCGCGCTGTGCGCTGCCGTAAACATAATCCACTCGTACGCGTCGAGCGGGCCTAGAAAACCTTGTCCGCCAACATGGGCCCGCAGATCGGAAGTTGACTCAAAGAAAGCAATCGTCCGGGCCCTCGTCTTCAAGAACTGATCCAGCGTGTCAGCGGCGGGCCAGCGTCCCGTCGGAACGAACTGTTCCGGCGCTTTCACTTTGTGCGTGCGATCCGGCACCATCGCAAAAACCTGAGCGTCAATTTTGGCGGTATCCCGATCCGCCGCTCCCGGAGGCGCTTTCATAATATTCTCGGTTACGTTGCTGTAAATCGCGCCTTCGACGACGGTGATGTGTTCAAGAACCTCCGCGATCGACCACCGATCGGGAGCAGGCTTGAACGTCAACTGAGCCTCGGATAAGCCTTTCGTGGCAACAACCACTCCATCTCTGGTCTGGTCGAGATATTGCAGACCTTTTTCGCGGTCCGCCTGAGAAAGTGTTTGCCCGAATGCCGTAGGAGCCAACAAGAGCACTACGCCGCAAAGTTGGGTCACGCGCCTCGAAATCATTCCGTCCTCCTGAGAGTCGCAGCTGTTTAAGATTTTGTCGCCGGATGCTTCTTTTCCACAAACGGCGGCAATAATGGCGTGGGATCGCCTTCCATCCAGCGCCGACGAACTTCTGCAAGAATCTGTTCGCGATTCTTTGCCATTCGTTGGATCATGGCGCACGGAGCCGCGGTTTGCTCGTGACGCGCTCCCCATACCAGCAATTCCAGTAGCACGGGCGCAAGATCGATTCCTTTCTCGGTGAGGCGGTAATTTACGCGTCTCTGGTCGGTTTTGTCGACCTCTGTCGCGATGATGCCCGAAGTTTCGAGCTTGCGCAGCCGGTCGGCCAGGATGTTGGTGGCAATCCGCTCCCCCGAATTCTGAAACTGCTTGAAGGTTCGATAACCCCGCACCATCAGATCGCGCACGATGAGCAGCGACCAGCGATCTCCGAATCGCTCCAGGGACATGCTGACCGGACAGCCCGACCGCCGCTTTCCCCTGCGCCTGCTTCCCACGGCGAACACGGTATCAAGATCACTTGTATTTTGCAAGCGATAATTGACGCCGCCGGCTTGCCGCGTGCCTGATACCATGATTTGCCGTGGCCAGCTTCGAGCTGTCGAAGTGGTATCTCGACTCCGTGACCGATTCCGGCGATGTCTCCATCGTTTACACGGGAGTCGTTAACTGGGGAATCTTTCGCCTCGGATACTCGAGCCTGTTGCAAAGCACGGGCGACAAGATCACCGAACATCGCTCTTTGCGCGATCAAAAAGCACCGGAACTGAAGAACAATTCGCTCTCCTGGAGCATGAAGCCATTCGGCATCGATGCCGTGTGGCAGTCCGACTCCCTCCCGCTGCAAGCTACGATATTCGAAGCTGAACAGGGAACCGTGGAGTGGAACTGCCTCATGCCACGCGCCCGCGCACAAATCGGAGATCGCTGCGGCCTCGGCTATGCTGAGCACTTGATCATGGCCATCGCTCCGTGGAAGATTCCTATTCGCCAACTTCGCTGGGGCCGATTCCTGTCTGCGTCGGATTTCATCGTCTGGATCGACTGGGAGGGCGAATTCTCGCGCCGCCTTGTTTACAGGAATGGGGCGTCGGTCGCAGTCAGCTCGCTTAATGATTGGGAAATTGCGCTGGCGAGCGGAGAACTGCTAACCATGAGCGATGCTCTCGTCCTGCGCAGTGGCCCGCTTGGAACCACCGCGCTGTCGGCCATTCCTGGCATCGAAAAAACTTTCCCCGGGCGTCTTCTTCGGATCGATGAGTGCAAGTGGCGCAGCCGCGGTCGGCTGAAACATCCGAGCGGAGAAACTGCCGAAGGCTGGGCCATTCACGAAAGGGTGACGTGGCCGCTGTGATGCAAAAGGTTCTTTACGGAGCTCTCTTCACGATTGCCCTGCCGATCCTGCTCGTGATCTGGGCGGTTGCCGCCCGCTCGCAAGTCGATCTGCCGCTATACGGCAGCCCTTCCTTGGCGTGGGGTCTCATCGCCTTCGGTTTGGGACTGATGGCTATCGCGATGGAGGAACTCTGGCGGTTCGGCGGTGGCCTTCCCATGAATGCTTTTCCGCCGCCGTTGCTGGTCGCGCGCGGCACGTTCCGTTATTTTGCTCATCCCATTTACACCGGATTCGTCGCTTTATGTCTGGGCGGCTCGATGTTGGCCGGTTCGCGTTCCGGCCTTTGGCTCATCACTCCCACAGTGGCATTGAGCTGTGTGGCTCTCGTGCTTGGCTACGAACATCCTGATCTCGTCCGCCGCTTCGGCCGCACGCTCCAGGTTCTTCCCGCCGACGATGAGAGTCGCCCAACTCATTCGGAGCGGTTCCGCTTCATGCTGCAGGTGGTGATTCCATGGCTGGCCCTCTACGAATTCACCATTCGACTGCCTCTCGCCGGCACTCGATTCGGTTTCGCATTTGAAGATCGTGTGCCCGTCATCTCGTGGACAGCTTTGATCTACGAGAGCACGTACGTCGCCGTCGCTCTCGCTCCGTGGTGCGCCCGCACCCGCGCCGATCTCCGCCAGCTGACGATTTCCGCGTGGTTTGCCATGCTGCTGGTTTTTTCCTTCTATTGGCTTATCCCTTCCAGCGCTCCCCGCCGTCCTTTCGCGGCTGACGGCTGGATCTCTCGCCTGCTTCATCTGGACCAAATGACGTTTCCTCCGGTCGCCGCCCTGCCCTCGTTCCACGTTCTTTGGACGGTTTTTGTGGCGCGTCTCTATCGGCCACGGTGGCTCGGCTGGATCTACGTTGGCGCCGTCGCCATCACTTGCATCACCACCGGCATGCACTACATCGCCGATGTTGTTGCAGCGTTCTTGCTTGCGCCCTTGTTTTTGCAGCCAGGTCGCGTCTGGGATTTTCTCCGCCGCGCCACCGAGCGTGTGGCGAACTCCTGGCATGAGTGGCGCCTCGGACCGGTTCGCATCATCAGTCACAGCTTCTACGCCGGTCTCGCCGCCTTCACTCACCTGATTATCGTTCTCGCCGCCGTTGGCCCGGCGCACCGCTCGCAAGCTCTGCTGATCGGGTTGGCAGGCTTGATCGGCGCCGCAGTCTGGGCGCAATGGATCGAGGGCTCACCCCGTCTGCGCCGGCCATTCGGATTCTATGGGGGTCTGATTGCGGTCGGCGTAGCGTGCCTCTGCTTCTCGGACCGCTGGATTTTGCTGGCCGCCAACTGTCTCGCGGCTCCCTGGTTGCAAGCCATCGGACGTTTGCGCTGCCTGGTCAACGGTTGCTGTCACGGGCGGCAGAGCCCCGCGAACCTCGGAATTCGAGTTACCCATCCGCGTTCGCGCGTTACTCATCTGGCCGCGCTGGCCGGCGTCCCCATTTACCCGACGCAGCTTTACTCGATCTTGAGCAACGTTGCTCTCGGGCTTTTGCTGCTTCGCCTGTGGATCTCCGGCTGCCCAACGAGTCTTATCTGCGGAATCTACGGCATGGGCAATGGACTCGCCCGTTTCGCGGAAGAAGCCTATCGCGGGGAACCGCAAACTCGCGTGCTGCTTGGGCTTCGCCTATACCAATGGTTGGCGGTCGCGACGGTGCTCATCGGTGGCGGGCTCACAACGATTGCTGCTCCGCATCCTCCGGCTCTTCACTTCTCGATACATGATTTCGTCCTCGCGTTGATCTTTTCAGTAATTGCCGCCGCAGCTCTGGGAGTCGATTTTCCCGAAAGCAACCGTGCTTTCGCCCGCCTGACCTGAACTGAACCCGCAGACTCGCGAATCGATAGAGGTCCCTCGCTGGGCCAGGAATTTCGCCACGCGCATCAGGGGGATCTGCCATCCCTCGTAGGCCAGCCGTCGCTTCCCACTCGCATTACTTGTTTTTCCGGGCAATCACGGGCAGAATTCGAACATTTGTTTGGGGCATTTCCTTAGCATTGCCGTCGCAGATCTCGATCGGAGTGTGACCGATGGAAACGCCGTCTGAGCTTGAAACGGGCAAGGCAGTGCCCTTCTGGCTGGTGCTGCTGACCGTTTCCATCCTGATTAACTACATTGACCGGGGAAACCTCGCCGTTGCGGCACCACTGCTCAAAGACGAACTTCACCTCACGAACACGCAGCTGGGCGTGTTGATCACTGCGTTCTTCTGGACTTATACGGCCGTGCTCGCAGTGAGCGGTTGGATCGTCGATCGCTTTAACGTCAATTGGGTGCTGGCAGCGGGATTTGCAATCTGGTCGGTAGCCACGGCGGCGACAGGCATGGTTCAGGGCTTCGCACTGTTGCTGGCGTTTCGCATGGTGCTGGGCCTGGGAGAATCCGTGGCCTTCCCCTCGTACGGCAAGATGATCGCGTTAAACGTGCCGCAACAGCACCGCGGCATTGCGAACGCGATGATCATCAGCGGCATGAGCCTGGGGCCGGCCATCGGAACTTATGCCTGCGGAATCTCGATGGCGCGCTATGGCTGGAGACCGGTCTTCATCTTCATTGGTGTGGCCAGCCTGATCTGGCTTTTGCCCTGGATTCGCTTTCGGCCCGAGAAGACCACGGCTCGAACCGGAACAGCGGCGAGCGTTTCTACGCTGCGAGTTCTGGGTGAGCGGAATTTCTGGGCGACAGCGATGGGTCACTTCTGCTGCAACTATCCGTTTTATTTTCTGATTGTATGGCTGCCGCTCTATCTGGTGCGCGAGCGCCACTTCACCATGGAGCAAATGGCAAAGGAGGCAGCGCTGTTCTACATCGTCTATGCCCTGGTTTCGCCGGTGGTGGGATGGACGGCGGATGTTTTTATCCGCGAGGGCACCGACGTTTCCACCACGCGCAAAACCTGCATGGCTGTGGGACACGCGCTGGTGGCCGGCGGAGTTCTAGCGTGCAGCGCTGCGGATGCGCGAATCTCTTTCGCCGGTCTCATGGTGATGGGAGTCGGTTGCGGATTCGTCGGACCGAATATTTATATCTACGCCCAAACCCTCGCCGGACCTGCGATGGCAGGCAAATGGACGGGATTGCAAAGCTGCGTGGGCAACATTGCCGGCGTGGTGGTCGGTCCACTCACCGGCTGGATTGTGGATCGCACGGGACACTTCGGCTCGGCCTTCTCGGTGTGCGCCGGCATTGAAGTGTTCGGTTTGGTTTGTTGGGTGCTGCTGGTGGGGCGCCTGGAAGAAACTATCTGGCTACGCGAACCGCAACTCACGCCCGTGGCCAGCGAGGCCACCTGATCTCACGGGCGCGCCGGGCGCCGCGATCAATAGCGACTGGGCTGCCCTGCGGAAAATGCCGTCGTGAGCCTTCCTGGCCCGAGCGAGAGCGGCGACCATCCCTGTCTAAACGTGATACCCTGACGCTCGCGATTTGTAACGGAACATTGTTATCGTTTCCCACCCGGAATCTACGAATGGAGAAAATGCTCAATGCGAACGCCGATCTCTAGGATCGTTGTACTTACGGTTGCAACCCTCGTGCTGCCGGTTGGGTTGCTGCATGCCCAGATGAAAGAAGAGCCTCCCGCCGCACGATCAGAAGCCAAGCCGGAAGCCGGTAAAGGCGAACCGGCCAACGCGGGATTCAAGCCCGAGCAGGAGCAGACGAAAGGTTCGGTCACGGTCGGCGGCAATGTCATCAACTATGACGCCTACGCCGGCACGCTCGTGGTGCATCCCAAAGACTGGGACGACGTTCCGCAAAACGCCGATCCTGATCCCAAGAACAAGCCAGCCGAAGCCAGCATGTTCTATGTCGCGTATTTCAAATCGGACACGAAAGGCGCGCCGCGCCCGCTCACCTTTCTCTATAACGGTGGCCCCGGTTCTTCGACCGTGTGGCTGCACATGGGGGCATTCGGCCCCAGGCGTGTCGTCACCGCCGACGATAGCCATACTCCGGCC
>JASHQK010000174.1 GCA_030039195.1 Candidatus Sulfotelmatobacter sp. | reverse complement strand
ACGCTCCGCTTAAACCGGCGCGTGGTGCGCTGCGGGCACGGCGGCACGCGTTGCGCTTCTCAACTGGTCCACATCTCTAGCCCCCTGTTCAGCAAAAGGAGGTCGCGATGTCAGGTCTAAGATTCTCAAGTCCAGCCAAAGCAATTTCGATTGCGAGTATAGCGGGGTTGATACTTCTCTGCGCCGCATGCGGCAGCTCGAATAACAACTCCTCCATCTCGAACGCGCAGGCGCAGGCCATTTCGCAGGAGTTCGTCGCGGCGGTGCAAGCGGCGATGACGAGTTCGTTTGCGGGCGCTGCAGCCTCGTCCTCGAGTGCGCATGAGAGCCTTTCGAAAACTATCCGCGAAGCCAGGCCGGAGACATCGTGGAGCTGCGTGGGAAGTCTAGACGGAGAAAGCTGCAACTTTCCGGTTGCCTACACCGGGCCCTGCCCGTCGGGAGGCACGATCGGCGTCTCGGGCGATTTCACCGTGAACCTCAATAGTTTCGGCGACGGATCTAGCAGCGATAGTCTGACTCTGACTGCAAGCAATTGCGTGGTATCGAACCTAACGATCAACGGCGACCCGAACATAGCCCTTTCGACAACGCTCAGCTTCACCAACAATGCTCTGGATTTTCCGGTGACGATGACGGAGAAGGGTGGCGTGTCCTATGGACCACATCCTTCCGGGAGCTGCATTGTGAACGTATCGCTCACATTGGAACAAACAAGTTGCAGCGTGAGCGGCAGCGTGTGTGGGCAACCGGTAAGCGGGAGTTGTTAAGAACGTCTTGCGCGCCGCTTCGCTCGCTGCCCTGACGACTCCATCCCCATCCCATCAGGGCAAAAACTAAGTTCTGGGCGCCAACGTGCGGCCTACGTGTTCAGACTCACTTCGCCGTGAAATCGGCAAACGACGCAACCTTGCCAATATAAACGCGCAAGGTGCAACGCGGGCCAACGTGTGCAAAGGCAACTTCCAACTCATCGGAGGGCTGCGCGACCTGGGCCGTTTCCATGGGAGCGCGCGCAATATCCTGCTTCTGATCGTAAGTGCTGCCGGGAGTAACGTTCTTGTTCACGACGAGCGTCCAATGATCGCGCGCCGGAATGGGATACACGCTGTAGGCGCCGATCGGGATGGTCGATGTGCCCAAAGTGAGTTCCGCTTCGGTGAAGAGCGTCATGGGCACGCCGCCGGGAGTCATGGGCTTGCCGTTGGAAATCTTTTCTTTGTTTGTGGGAACGGGGTTGTAACGCACGTAAACCTGACGTCCGTCGTCGAGGTTGCACGTCGTTGTGGAAGTGGGCGGATTGGCGGATTGCGCGGCCAGCCAGGGAGTCCACAATAGCGAAATGAGTACGGCTTTCGTGACGAGTGGGGCGGACATGGGGAAGAAGCCCTCCGGCACAAAAGTGTAGCGCTGGAGAGCGTTTCAGGGAAAGAGATTTGCGCGTGGCAAGGCTGGCCCCGGCAACCGCTCTTTGGTTTATGTCTTCTTCTTGACGGGCGAACGCTCTCGTCAGTTCCGCCTGCGGCGGAACATCTCAGCTGAACATCACTGGCCGCCGACGGCGGCTTGAATTCGATTGAGCAGATCGCGCGCCGCTTCATCCTCGCGTTCTACCGATCCGCTGGAAAGGTAAGCCCGCAACTCCCCAGCGGCCTCAGGAAGTTTC
This sequence comes from Candidatus Sulfotelmatobacter sp., assembly GCA_030039195.1. Taxonomy (GTDB): domain Bacteria; phylum Acidobacteriota; class Terriglobia; order Terriglobales; family Acidobacteriaceae; genus Sulfotelmatobacter. Next base: position 1,941 of record JASHQK010000174.1, on the reverse strand, counting down.
CCCAAAGCAACCAAGGCATGCGCTTTCGCAAGACGCAGCAAAGAATCGTGTGGGGCGCGCGCCCGCAAGGCTTCCTCAAGAACGTTCAGCGCCCGCTCATACAGGTGTTTGCCGATGAGGGCGCGCGAGGTTTCATACTGAACGTTCCAAGCTCCCGGAGTTAGCTGATCAGCCCGCTGCAAAACGGCGAGGGCATCATCGAAGCGGAACTCTACATTGAGAGCGTCAGCCAATCCGATGTAAGCGGGAGCGAAAGCAGGATCGGTGTCGATGGACGCCCGAAAATCCTGGGCAGCCGCGTCCCACTGCTGCCACTCGAGGTGGATCCCGCCGCGCAGAGTCAGGGCATCGGGATAACTGGGGTGAATCTTCAGCGCCTGCTCCACTCTCTTTTTCGCATCATCGAGCTTTTGTTTTTCGAAGGCGTCCAGAGCCTGGTTGTAGAGTTCCACGGCTTTGCGAGGAACACGCAGACGTAGGACCGATATTTGTCCCTCCGTCGGAGGAGGCTGCTTGATCGCAGGCGACTGAGTATTCGTGTGTGAATCGTTGAGTGATTGCCCAGCAAGCGATTGCGACAAACAGATAAGGATAATGAGGACAACACAACCAAGAATACGGCCCAACATAAATATCGCCCCCTGCAGGCGGAAACTAGGGGTCCGTCCAACCATTTGCATATTGGGGGAAGTGGCGAGACAGAGATGTGCGATCGCTCACATCAGACTGTGAGAGTGAACAACATGGTGCCGAAATGGGCCAGTCAGACAGATTGATTTGCGCGGGCTCGTCTAAGGGATCTCGCCGCGAATGGCCGGCCCTACGCGGTTTTCGCAGGGGATTTTCGGCGGTTGTCAGAGCTTCAGGGTCTCGTTCGTCGTGGGCCTTCGGTTACGTTTTCCCGCCTGCCGGCGATTGCTAACGTCGAGCGTAGGTACCGGTGCGTTTTATCCCGGTCCGCGAGGGCTCATTCATGGCGAAGGCAAAACTTAGGGTTCTTTATGGCGAGGCAGAAGAAGAGATTTTGAAGCAGCAGGCCACGGCGATGGAAAAGGCGGGCCACACGGTCCATCAGGTCATCGGACGCAAAGCCGCCGAGGAAGCTCTGAAAAAGAGCGCGTTCGACCTGGTTGTGCTGGGATCGACGTTGAGCCGCAACGACCGCCATCACCTTCCTTATATGGTGAAAAAGGCGAACGCTGAGACCAGCGTGCTGGTGCTGCACGCCGATGGCAGCCGGCATCCGTACGTGGACGCGTGCATGGATACAGGTTCGAGCATGGAAGCCGTCCTGACTCGCATCGAAGGCATGAAGATCGCAGGCATGATGCCGTCTGCAGCAGCGGCCGGCGCGGGACGATAAAGCAGGCCACGGCTAGCTTCCAATTCTCGATGAACCTCGGGCGGCGTTCGCGCCGCCCTCAGTTTTGTCCGCAGGGATCAAAGGCATCAGGAATCAAGATTGCGAACAGGTGGAAGGACAAGCCGATTTGGCTTGCCCACAGCGCAGCAACTGCCTTCGAGCGAGTCATAGAGTGGGAAAGCGCAGTGCACATGCGTCCCCGATGCAAGGACGAATCTAGTTCATCATCAGTGGAACGTTTCGCGTTCGCAGAGGACTTCGCTGTGACGCCGGGCCGATCTATTGGCCACTTCTGGCGTTGTAAGTGGGACGGAGGAGTCCCTCACGGGCATATTACTCACGAGGTACAGCCAATCAAACCAATGGCGGCGGCGCGAGCCGTTCACTCACGGGCAGGTCAATTTGGCGTAGCCGCTGATCTGGCATCCGGCCCCACACGGTCCGATGACGAGGCAATTTGTCGGCACGGAGGCAAAAACACTGTACGTGCCGCTGGCACCCGACGCGCACTGCGCGAGTCCTTTGTTGCTGATCGTGACCTCGTCAGTCGGGGCGTTTTGATAGCACGCACCCCAAGT
>JASHQK010000173.1 GCA_030039195.1 Candidatus Sulfotelmatobacter sp. | reverse complement strand
ATACAGCGGTCAGGGGTAAGCTCGACAACGGGAGCCAGCCGCACAGCGCATAGACAGTGTTGGTGTCGCTCCGTGGCGTCACGTCGATGTTCTATCACCAGGTCGCACGCTGGAGAAGTGTCGTTGGGGATTATTAGCGCCAAATCGTGCGATCTTCAATTCACCTCACCGTAACCTCTCGACCGCTGCGGCGGTTTTAAATGGGGGGAGTTTAGGCGCTTATGGAGGGCTCTGGAAAGATTACGTTAGACGCTAAAGCGCGTCCGTCTTCTTGTCCGTTTTTCGGAACGACTGAAGCCACGCCCTACCCACTCGCGTATGCAAACGGGGAGGTTCACGTCACACTGCGAAGGTGACATTTGTCATCCGGGCCGAATGACGATCTCCACTTGCGAGTGGAAATGAGGAGCGCGAGACTGACGATGTTGGTGGCGCAGAGGGCCGCGAGGGAGCTTAAAAAATCGTTTCGGCATGGTTGCTGATCCGATGTTGCCTCGTCTATTCTGTGGGGGCCGGGGCGTGCCCGGCCTCCCCTGCTTCCCTTCGTCTCGTCGGAGTAGGTTATGACGCTGACCAGGTTCGTAGCTAAGAACGCGTTCCGTAACAAGCGCCGGAGCATTCTGACAGTGCTGAGCATCGGCTTTTCTCTGCTCTTGCTCACGTTCATGATGACGCTCTGGCACGCCTTCGCGCTCGAGGACGGCAGCGCGGAATCGTCGGAGCGGCTGATTGTGCGGCATCGAGTTTCCCTCGCCTTTCCCTTGCCCGGCTATTACCGGGAAAAAATCCGCGCTATCCCCGGCGTTGTTGCCGTGGTTCCGAGTTCGTGGTTTCAAGGAGTATACAAAGACCAGAAACCTGAGAATTTCTTCCCGCGCTTCGCCACCGATCCCGACGAGTTCTTGAAGGTGTATCGCGATATCCAAATACCCGAGGATCAGGTGAAGGCCTGGCAGCGGGATCGGCAGGGCGCGATTGTCTCGGATTCTCTCGCGCAGAAATATGGATGGAAACTTGGCGACCACGTCGTGATTCAGGGAGACATTTACCCGGTGGACCTTGAGCTATACATTCGCGGAATCTATCACGGCGACCCTGATCCGAAGTCACTCTATTTCAATACGAAGTATTTGGAAGAATCCGTTTCCTTCATCAAGGGGCAGGCCGGTACATTTGGCATTCTGGCCGACAATCCATCGGACGTGAGCAAGATTGCGAGCGCCGTTGACGACATGTTCCGCAATTCGCCGCAGCCGACGAAAACGGAGAGCGAAAAAGCGTTTGGGCTTGAGTTCGTGGCTATGATGGGTAATGTGAAGGCATTCATCCTTAGTATTTGCGGCGCGGTGCTGTTCGCGACGTTGCTGGTGTCGGCAAACACGATTGCCATGTCGATCCGTGAGCGCACACGCGAAGTTGCCGTGCTGAAAACGCTCGGATTCACCAAGCGGGGCGTGCTGGGACTGTTCGTTGGCGAAGCTGTGGCGCTGTCGATCGTAGGAGGCCTGATGGGCGCCTGCCTGGGCCGGGCCATGGTCTACGGATTTGAGCACGCGCCGCAGATGACATTTTTCCCGCTGAAGATGACGCCGCTGATTTGGCTGATGGCGCTGGCGGTTTCTGCGCTGGTGGGATTGCTGAGTGCCGCCATCCCTTCCTATCACGCTTCGCAGGTAAATATTGTGGATGGATTGCGTCATATTGGCTGACGGTTAGGATGAGGTTATGACACTGGGAAGTTTCGTCGTGCGCAATGCGTTTCTTCGGAACTTACGGCGCAGCCTTCTGACCGTGGTCAGCGTCAGCTTCTCGCTGTTGTTGCTGACGCTGATGATCTGTATCTGGCGCGCTTTTTATGTAGATCAGGTTGCGCCGGAAGCAGCGCGGCGGCTGATTATTCGTGATCGGGTTTCGCTGGCATTCTTTTTGCCGTCTTATTATCGCGATAAGATTCGCGCGGTGCCGGGAGTGACGGCGATTGCACCGCTGACGTGGTTTGGCGGGCGGTACATCGACGATCGTCCCGAGCATTTCTTTGCGCAGCTGGCCACCGATCCCGACGAATATTTGAAAGTTGCTTCGGACAAGATAGTTCCACCGGATCAATTGAAGGCCTGGCAGCAGGACCGCGCGGGCGCGCTGGTCGATGTGACGCTGGCTGACAAATATCACTGGAAGATCGGCGACAAGATCACGCTCCAGGGAACGATTTTTCCGGTGAATCCGGAGTTGACGATTCGCGCCATCTATCATCGCGATCCGCCGCAGAATGCGCTTTATTTCAATACGAAATATCTGGAAGAAGCCGTGCCGTGGATGAAAGGTCAGGCGGGATGGTACGGAGCGCAAATCGATTCCGCCGACGATGTGGCGCAAGTGTCGAAGGAAATCGACGACATGTTCCGCAACTCGCCGTGGCAGACAAAGACTGAGAGCGAAAAGGCGTTTCAGCTGGGATTCGTGGCGACGCTGGGGAATGTGAAGGCATTCATTCTTGGAATCTGCGGCGCAGTCGCGTTCGCTATCATGCTGGTGTCGGCGAATACGATGGCGATGTCGGTGCGGAGCCGTACGCGCGAGGTTGCCGTCCTGAAGACGCTCGGATTTACCAGCCGGCGGGTGCTTTCGATTTTTGTCAGCGAAGCAGTGGCGCTGGCGGTGTGTGGCGGCGTGCTCGGAATTCTGATCGCGATCCCGGTGATTTCCGTAATGACGCATGGATTCATCGGCCTGGGCATTCCGCTCGACATGAAAGTCAAGCTGCCGACCGCGGCCATGGCTTTGGCTGCGTCGCTATTGCTGGGATTGATCAGCGGCTATCTGCCGGCGCACCGTGCGGCGCGCATGAATATTGTGGAGGCGCTAAGACATATTGGGTGACGGCGTCCTGTTTGCGTCATCCCGCGCGAAGCCGCTTTTCAGGCCGAGCCAAGGATCTCGTGCGGCGGGCGACGGCAGCACATGCGAGATCCCTCCGCCCGCTGGAAAAAACGCGGGCCGTCGGGATGACGCAGTTCGCATTAGACAGAAAATTTATGGCGATACCGATCAAATACAACGTCCGCAATTTGAAGCTGCGCAAGGGCCTGACCATCATGACGGCGCTGGGCATTGCGCTCACCGTGACGACCGCGATTTTTCTGATGGCACTGATCGCGGGATTGAATCGCGCATTCGTATCGAGCGGCAGTCCGCTGAATGTGCTGGTGCTGCGCAAGGGGTCGGAGTCGGAGCTGACGGGAGGTTTCGACGCGTCGTTGTTCCCCACGCTCAAGACTCTGCCCGGCATCGGTAAAGACAGTCACGGGGAGCCGATGGCTTCGGGCGAATGGAATGTCGTGATCGTGCTGCCGCGCAAGGATGGAACCGGCGAAGTGAATGTCACGGTTCGCGGCATGATGCCCGACGGTTTGGAAATGCGGCAACTGCCCGATAAACCCGGAGGTCCACCTAAGGTAAAACTGGTGGCAGGACGCTGGTTCGAGCCGGGGCAGCGCGAGGTGGTGGTGAGCAAGTCGATCCGCGAACGGTTCTCGCATGCGAATATCGGCGACACCATGCAGTTCGGCAAAGGCCCGTGGAAAGTGGTGGGCGTGTTCGACGCCGGAGGGTCGGCCTATGAGTCGGAGATCTGGGGCGACGTGAACCAGATGGCGTCGGACTTTGATCGGCAGGGAGGGTTTTCCTCGGCATACTTGCGGGCGACCGACCCCATTGCGGCGGATGCATTGACGAAGCGGGTAGCCGACGATCAGCGGCTGAAACTTGATGGCATGCTCGAGACCGATTATTACGCGAAGCAGACGAGTTCCGGAACGCCGATCAAAGTGATTGGATTCGTGGTGGCGATCATCATGGCGGTGGGATCGATTTTCGCGGCAATGAACACGATGTATGCGGCAGTGGCTTATCGCGGACGCGAGATCGCGACGCTGCGGGTCATGGGATTTTCGCGGCCATCAATTCTGACTTCGTTCGTGCTGGAATCGTTGATTCTGGCGCTGCTGGGAGCTTTTGTCGGAATTCTGCTGATGCTGCCGTTCGACGGAATGCAGACCGGGACATCGAATGCGGTGACGTTCAGCGAGGTGGTCTTTGCCTTGCGCATCACGCCGCAAGTGGCGATCTATGCCGTTATTTTCGCACTGGTCATGGGATTCGTTGGAGGATTGGCGCCAGCGTGGCACGCCGCGCGGCAAAACATTCTGAATGCGCTGCGGGGGTAGCGCCATCGGCTCGACGGTTGGTTAGCGAACATCGCGACTATGTGGCGTCATTTGTGACAAGAGCTCTCAATGCAGAGATCGCGGAGAAAATGGCGCAGAGGTTGCCGAGAAAGAATCTAATGATGACTCTTAAAGTTGCAAGCGAAGGGCCAGTAGCAGTGAATAGGCAACTTACAAAGAGCGTTGGTCGTAATCATAGTTATGGCAATTGATACCAGACACGACGACCTCAAGAGCCTGCGCATCGACCGAACACAGCGCGGCGACAACGGGGGAAAACCGCCCGCCTGGGCACGGCGCTACATCCTGGGCGGAATCTCAGTGATCGTGATTCTGGGATTATCAGCGCTGGCCTATCGCACATTTTCCGGCGATACGCCGGTGGTGGAAGTCGTCCGAGCCTCAGCGGTCACGAGCGGAAGCGATGAGGGCGCGATTGTGCTTTCCGCGACCGGATACATCGTGGCCCATCACACGATCAACGTGAACTCAAAGGTGACCGGCCGTCTGGAGTGGATCGGCGTAGAGAAGGGCGACAAAGTCAAAGAAGGGCAGGTATTGGTTCGGCTGGAAGACCAGGAGTTCCGCGCCAGCTACGAGCAGGCCAAGGGCGCGGTGGAAAATGCGCGCGCGTATCTGGAAGAGCTGCAGCACGGTTCGCGGCCGGAGGAAATTCAGGAAGCTCAGCATAATCTCGATGAAGCCCGCGCCACGCTGGCCAACGACAAGATCACGCTCGACCGCACCAAGGAACTGGCCGCCGGCGGCGTAGATTCGAAGCAGCAGCTGGATGATGCGACGGCGAAATTCCAGGCGGATCAGGAGAAGGCCGATTCGCTGGCGAAAGCATTCGAGTTGGCGAAGATCGGTCCGCGGTCGGAAGAGATTGCGCGAGCGCAGGGAGCGCTGGTGCAGGCGGAGGGCCAGCTCGATTACGCGAAGTCTCAACTGGATGCGACAGTCATCCGCGCGCCGGTGACGGGAACGATTCTCGACCGGACCGCGGAAAAAGGGGAGCTGATCACGGCGCAGTTCGCCAGCGCGGCCGCGGGTGGTCCGCAGGGATCGGTGGTGTCGCTCGCCGATCTGAATGACATTCAGGTGGAGTTGGATATCGCGCAGGCCGACTTCGCGCGGCTTTTCCCCGGGCAGAAAGCGCAGGTGACCACGGACGTTTATCCCGACAAGGTTTACGACGGTGAGATCGCGCAGATTTCTCCGGAAGCCAATCGCCAGAAAGCGACGGTGCAGGTCAAGGTGCAGGTACTGCATCCGGATCGGTATCCGGGCATCGAGTTGCGGCCGGAAGAGAATGCGACGGTTAAATTTCTGGCCAAGGACGTGCCGAAAAATGCGAAGAGCGCGGCGGGAGTTTTTGTGCCTTCGCCGGCGATCCGGGATAGGGACGGGAAAAAGATTGTGCTGATCGCGTTCAATGGCAGGGCGGTGGCAAGAGAAATTCATATCCTGAGTGAGCGCAGCGATGGAGCGCTGGTCGACGGCCTGGTCGGCGGAGAAGATGTCATCACCACGGCGCCGTCGACATTAAAAGACGGAGACAAAATCAAAATTAAGGGGCAATCATGAGCACAGTTGCACAAGCGAACGTAGCCACGAGCACCAAGGTCGTGCAGGTGCGCGGGGTCAGCAAAATCTTCAAACGTGATGCTTTCGAAGTGAAGGCGCTCGACGATGTCTCGATCGATATCGGGAAGGGAGAGTTTCTCGCGCTGATGGGGCCATCGGGATCGGGAAAGACGACTCTGCTGAATATGATTGCGGCCATCGATCGTCCCACGGCGGGAGAACTGCTGGTGCAGGGACAGGATATTTTCCGCTTCAGCGATGCGCAGATTGCGCGCTGGCGCAACGAACACATCGGCTATGTTTTCCAGACTTTCAATCTGATTCCGGTTCTTACCGCGTTTGAAAATGTCGAGTTACCGCTGTTGCTGACCAAACTCAACGCGCAGCAGCGCCGCGACCACGTCATCACCGCGCTCAAGCTGGTCGGCCTGGAAGACCGCGTTGATCATCTGCCCAAGCAGCTCTCCGGCGGACAGGAGCAGCGCGTGGCGATTGCGCGTGCAATCGTCAGCGATCCGACGCTCTTGCTGGCCGACGAGCCTACCGGCGATCTCGACAGCCACTCCGCGACGGAAGTGCTGGAAATTTTGAAGCGGCTGAATGAAGACTTTCAAAAGACGATCGTGATGGTGACGCACGATCCGCACGCGGCCTCGTATGCGCATGTGACGCGGCATCTGGAAAAAGGAATGCTCCTGCCACCGGCGTGAAGGCACGTTTTCACCACAGATTCACGGAGACACGGAGGAACATCAAAGCAATTGTTTCTTCCGGTTTTTTTCGGTGTCTCCGTGGTGAATGGATTTTCAACAGCGTTCTTCTGGGAAATTCCCCACATTAGAAAGTCCTAGCCAGCAAGCGGCTCGACCAGCCACTGCCTTTCAAGAAAATCAGCCTGGTTCCGATAGTAACTATGAACGGAGCTATGGGATGCTCACTGCCGCTAAAACCGCGTTGTCGCGCTTGCCATTGCGCGTGCTGCTGGTGGGAGAGAAAGAGGAAGATTTCTTTCTCATGCGCGACATCCTGAATGGAGCGCGCGTGACCCTGGACACAGAACTGGACCACGCACGCTCGCTGGAAGAAGCGGACGCCATGTTGCGGGAAAGGGCGTACGGTCTGATTCTGTTCGAGCACGCCACCGGAGACGCGGAGGTCGTCAACTTCCTGACGAAGTTCCTGCATGGCGGGCGCTCCATCCCTTACATTGTTTTAACCGAAGATGCGAATGAACGGACGATCGCCGACGCGATCGGAGCGAAGACGTGGAATTGCCTGACGAAGTCGCAACTGGACGGGGCGACTCTGATCCGCACCATTCAAAGCACGCTGGAGATGCACGTTCTGGAGCAGGGACAACATGCGGCGCAGGAATCGCTGCGCAAACTTTCCCTGGCGGTCGACCAGTCTCCTGACATGGTGATCGTGACCGATCAAAATGGAAGGATTGAGTACGTGAATCCTGCGTTTGAAGAGCTGACCGGATACAGCTGCCATGAAGTGTGCGGGCAGAGCCCCAGGATCTTGAAATCCGGCGAACAAGGGCCGGAGGTTTATCAGGAGATGTGGCGGACGATTCTTCACGGGAATGTTTTCCGCGGAATTCTGGTGAATCGCAAAAAAAATGGCGAGCTCTACCATGTGGAACAGAGCATCTGTCCGGTGCGTGACGGGCAAGGGAGGATCACGCATTTCATAGCTACCGGCCGCGATCTCACCGAGCGGGTCCGCTTGGAAGCGCAGCTGCAGCAGGCGCAAAAGATGAATGCGATTGGGCGCCTAGCCGGCGGGGTGGCTCATGACTTCAACAATCTTCTGACTATCATCACCAGTTACTCGGAGATGGCTCTGGACGAGATCCCTCCCGGCACCGCGCTAGCCAGCAAGATTCAGGAAGTTCTTCTGGCGGCGCGGCGGGCAGCCGAGTTGACTCGCCAGCTGCTGGCTTTCAGCCGCAAGCAGCCGCGCGCGCTGCGGCTCGCCGATCTGAACGAAGTGATCGCTACCATTGCCAAGACTCTGCCGCGTCTGATCGGCGAAGATATCGAGTTCAGCTTCGAGCCGGGCGAGGGACTGGGACGCGTGCGTGTCGATCCGGTACAGATCGAGCAGATCCTGATGAACCTTGCTTCCAACGCCCGCGATGCTATGCCGAAAGGCGGACACCTGCGGATCGAAACTTGCGACGTCGCGCTTGACGAGGCTTATGTTGACTCCAAGAAGACTGATATTCCAGTGGGGCGTTACGCGCTTGTTTCGGTGAGTGACGACGGCGAAGGGATTGCTGCCGAACATTTGCCGCACATCTTCGAGCCCTTCTATACCACGAAGGTTTCAGGTAAGGGCACTGGACTTGGGTTGGCCACCGTGTACGGAATCGTCAAGCAGAACAAGGGTTTCATTTGGCCGTACAGCGAATTGAGGAGAGGCACGGTCTTCAAGATTTATCTGCCTTGCGTGGCGGCGCAGCCGTCCGTTTCTGAACCGGCAGATCAGAAGAAGCAAAGCGCAGCCCGCGGCACAGAAACCATTCTGGTCGTGGAGGACGAACCCGCGGTTCGAACGGCGGCCACCGAATTCCTGAGATTACAGGGGTACAACGTTCTTGAGGCAAAAGATGGACTGGAAGCGCTTGCCGCGGTGGGAAGGGAAAACTCACCGATTCATCTGGTGATGACAGATGTGGTGATGCCCAATATGAGCGGAGGCGAGATGGCCGAGCAGATTCGACGTCTGCGGCCCGAAGTCAAATGGCTGTTCGTTTCCGGTTATGCCGGCCGAACCGTGCTCGACCACAGAGTATTGGACGGGCGGAGCAGTTTCTTGCAAAAACCCTATACCCTGAAAGAGCTCGCGGCAAGAATCCGCGAAACTCTCCAGAACGGATCCAGGCTCGCCGGCTCGTTTGAGGGCAGCGACTAAGGTCGCGGATTTCCAAGGCCATTCATGTAAGCGGCTGGCTCTAATCTTCAGAGCGCACGAGGCGGCCGTTTTTCAGTTCGAAGCGGTCGCCGCGCCAGGTTACAGTGTGGCCGAAGAAGCTTGCGACCCACACTCCCACCGCGATCAGATCGCGCAGCGGAAGCAGCCAGAGATTTCCGGAGAGAGCGCGATCGCGCAACACGAATCCGCCGACGGTAATGGCGACGGCCAAACGCATCAGCGCGGTAAATCCAAGGACGGCCCAGGACCAGGGCGCAGCTTGCGCGAAGATGACAGTCAAGATGCCCCACATCAGTCCAAAAGTTGTGACTAGACCGACATACCCTCCGACGCGCGAGTCGCGTACGCCGCGGGCCCAGCGCAACTGGTGGGCGAGAAATCCACGGAGATCATACGCCGGAAGATGTGTCTCCACGACTACATCTGAAAGCTGGACGCGCAATCCTAGATCGGCAATCCGGCGACCCAATTCGTAATCGTCGGCGAGAGAGTCGACGATCGACTGAAATCCGCCAATGCGCGTGAGATCGCCCCGCCGAAAGGCGAGAGTCGAGCCCAGACCGAAGTAAAGTCCGCCTTCGAGTCTCAGCGCGACAAGCACACCGGGAATGAAATCGGTGCTGATGCCGATTGATTCCAGCCGCGATCCCAGCGTGGGAGCGGCAACTCCGCGATAGAGACAAGTCACCATGCCCACGCGATCGGCGGCGAGCGGGGCCATGACTCGACGGAGGTAATCGGGCTCGACGCGGATATCGCTGTCATTGACCAGCAAATGCTCATAGCGAGCAGTTTCGAGCATCTGCACCAGGTTGCTGATTTTTACATTCGGGCCCAGCTTCTTCGCGCAAACGACGATGCAAATCATCCGATCGGGAAATTCGCTTTGTAATTGCTGCACGAAGTTGATGGCGGGATCGTCCGGCTCGCTGACACCAAAAATAATTTCGTATTGGGGATAATCCTGCAAACAGTGGCTGCGAAAACTTTCATACATTTCGCGATCGGCGCCCTTGAGCGGCTTGAGAATGGAAACGGGAGGACGATCGTCTGTAGGATGAGCACCCGCGCGGAGCTCACGCAGGAAGGCTGCGGCCGAGAAAATGCAAATCAGGTAGTAAATGCAACTGGAGAGACATCCGGCGATCGCGAGGAGCTCAAGAATTCTGAAGGTCATGCGGGGTTAGCGTTCAGAAGCCCGAAGCCAGCGCCTAAAGGCGCGTCAGTGTTGCTGCTCTAACGGCACGCATGAATGCGTGCCCTGATACGATCCTATGAAAGCTAACACTCTATTCGTAGCGCAGAGATTCGATGGGATCAAGATTCGCCGCCTTCCACGCTGGATAGATGCCAAAAACAAGTCCCACTCCGGCAGCCGAACTGAAACCGAAGGTCACCCAGAACATCGACATGCGCGCGGGCAGAGAAGGCCAAAGCTCGGGAATCGTCCACACCAGAATCGCGCCCACGAGAATGCCGATGATGCCGCCGACCGCGGTCAGGATAATGGCTTCGAGCGTGAATTGCAGCAGGATGTCGCGCTTGCGCGCGCCGATGGCTTTGCGCACGCCGATCTCGCGGGTGCGTTCCGTCACGCTGACCAGCATGATATTCATCACACCAACGCCGCCGACAATCAAACCCACACTCGAAATCGCAAACATGCCGACAAACAGCGCGCCGGTAAGCTGGTTCCAGAAGTCGCTGATCGAACTGGAAGTCATGATCGCAAAATTGTCGGGCCTGTCGAAGGGCACGTGCCGCCGGCGCCGTAGCAGTTCGCGCATCTCATCCATGGCCTTCGGCATGTCGTCATGGGACGTGGCCTTCACGCTGATGACGTGTTGCTTCATTTCCGGATGCAGCGTTTTGAATGTCATCAGCGGCATGATGACACGGTTGTCGTTCGGATCTTTGCCTCCGCCGAACACCGACTTGATTTTCTGCACCGTTCCGACGACCTGGAATAACCGCCCTTCGATGTTGATTTCTTTGCCGAGCGGGTCTTGATCGCCGAATAGCTCGTGCTGGGTGTCGTAACAGATGACAACAACCGGAGAATGGTGCTCATCGTCGAGGTCGGTGAACCAGCGGCCGCTGGCCATGGGCAGATCAAACACATCCTTGGCCGACGCCATGTCGCCTTCGAGGATCGTGTTCTTCACCTTCTTGTCCTGATATTTGACCGAGTAGCTACCCACTCCAAGTTCAGGGCGGAAAAGCCGCAAACCTGCGGAAACGGCCTTGACGTGCGGCAGATCCCGCATCGCCATGGCATCGTCATAGGTCAGTTCTTTACGCTTGCGCATCTCCTCCGTCAGGCGGCCGAAGGTGAAGAAGTCCAGGTGAAATACGAAAATGACATTCGATCCGATGCTGGCGACGAGATCGCGAACGTTCTCATCGAGCCCACGGCCGATTGAAGACACGCCGATCACCACAGCTACGCCGATGACGATGCCAAGGACAGTCAGGGCAGAGCGCAGCTTGTTGCTGCGGATGGTGTCGGTCGCCATCTGGACGATCTCGCCGAATTCACCTTTGTGAACCATGGAGATTCAGTAGCTGTGCAATCTGCAAAGTCTGCAATCGAATTACTCGTAGCGCAGCGATTCGATGGGATCAAGATTCGCCGCCTTCCACGCCGGATAAATGCCGAAGATAAGTCCCACTCCGGCAGCCGAACTGAAACCGAAGGTCACCCAGAACATCGACATGCGTGCGGGCAGAGAGGGCCAAAGCTCGGGAATCGTCCACACCAGAATCGCGCCCACGAGAATGCCGATGATGCCGCCGACCGCGGTCAGGATGATGGCTTCCAGCGTGAATTGCAGCAGGATGTCGCGCTTGCGCGCGCCGATGGCCTTGCGCACGCCGATTTCCCGGGTTCGTTCCGTCACGCTGACCAGCATGATATTCATGACGCCGACCCCACCGACAACCAATCCCACACTGGAAATCGCAAACATTCCGATGAACAGACCACCTGTAACCTGGTTCCAGACTTCGCCAACCGACTCAACCGTGAACATGGAAAAGTTATCAGGTTTGTCGAACGGCACTTTGCGCCGCCTTCGCAGGACCTCGCGAATCTCGTCCATCGCCTTCGGCATGTCCTCGTGAGAGGTAGCCTTGACAACGATCCAGAGCTGTTTCATCTCCGGATGCATCTGTCTGAACGTGAAGAGCGGAACGATGACGCGATTGTTCAGAGGATCTTTTCCCGCGTTGGCGACAGACTGGATCTTGCCTAGCGTACCAATGACCTGGAATGTCCGCCCCTCTACGGTGACCTCCTGCCCCAGCGGATCTCGGCTCCCGAAAAGTTCCTGGGCGGTATCGCTGCCCAGGATTACTACCGAGGAACGGTGCTGGTCGTCTGAGTCTGTGAACCACCTCCCGCCGTTAAGCGGAAGATCCTCTACGTCCAACATTGAAGCCGTATTGCCCTCGATCATGGTGTTCTTGGCTTTCCGGTCCCCATACTTGACCGCGTAGGTGCCCGTCCCGAACTGCTGATTGAAAATCCGTAGAGCCCCGGAAACAGCTGCTACGTGTGGCAGTTCGCGAAGGGCGTCGGCGTCGTCTACTGTCAGTTCCTTGCGAGTCCGCATTTCTTCCGTCATCCGGCCGAAATTTAGGGGGTCAAGATGAAAAACAAAAATGACGTTTGGTCCAACCGTGGCGAGACGATCGCGAACGTTGTCATCCAGTCCGCGGCCGATCGAAGACACGCCGATCACCACGGCCACGCCGATGACGATGCCGAGGACTGTCAGGGCAGAGCGCAGCTTGTTGCTCCGGATGGTGTCGGTCGCCATCTGGACGATCTCGCCGAATTCACCTTTGTGGAGCATGGAATTGTTGAGTCATTGAATCATTAATTCATTGAGCCGTTCAGCACCGTGGTTGCAACGATTGAATGCCTGAATGGCGCAATGACTGAATTCCTACATCTCGAATCGCAGCGCCACAATCGGATCGAGCCGCGCCGCCTTGCGCGCGGGATATACTCCGAAGAAAATGCCTACGCTGGCCGCGACAAATAGTCCCGCTGCCACAGCCCACAGCTTGATCGAAGAAGGCATTCCAATCAGTGCGGTTACAACTTCGGCGAACGTCACGCCCGACAATACTCCTAAGGCTCCGCCGATCAATGATAGAGTCAGGGCCTCGATCAGAAATTGCATCAGCACGTCGTCGCGGCGCGCTCCGAGCGCTTTGCGAATGCCAATTTCACGTGTCCTCTCCGTGACGGCAACGAGCATGATGTTCATGATCACGATTCCGCCGACAACGAGCGAAACGGCAGCGATGCCGATCGTCGCCATAAAAAATGTGTTGCTCAGTCCGGACCAGATTCCGAGCAGACTTTCGTTGGTTTCGATCTCGAAGCTGTCGTCGGCTCCCGGACGATCGTGCCGCCGCACGCGGAGCCCCGCCCGCGATTCGTCGATGGCCTGGCTCAGAGGAGCACCCGTGGTGAATGCTTTTCCCCAGATGGAAATGCTGTTGTTGTGCGCACCGTACTGCTTCAGATAAACCGTGATCGGAATCAGCACGTAGTTGTCGGCGCTCTGTCCGAGAGTCTTGCCTTTTTTCTTGCCCACGCCGATTACTTGATAACTCCAGCCGTCGATGCGAATTTCCTGGCCCAGCGGATCTGTGTTATCGAGGACGTGCTCGACAATATCGGTGCCGACGACGGCAACCTGCGAATGATTGTTGAGATCGGTTTCGTTCAGCATGCGGCCTGAGGTCAAGTCGGTGTCGACGATGGTCGCGATCGCGGGCGTGATGCCCTCAACCGTCGTATCGCTGATCGACTGTTCGTTATGCTTCACCTTTCCGCTGCCGCGCATCATGGCGCCGACATATTCGCAGTGAAGGCAGGCTGCGCGCACGGCTTCGTAGTCGTCGAGAACGATGTCCTTACGCTTTTCCGCTTCCAGAAAATGATCGACGTTCGTCTCGACCGCCGACATCTTGGAGACGATAAAGACGTCGGCGCCCAGATTGAAGATCTTCTTCGCGACGTAGTCGTTGATGCCGGAGACGAACGTCACCACCGCAATCACCGCGGCCACGCCGATGACGACGCCCAGCAGCGTCAGCACGGAGCGAAGTTTATTCGCCCACAGCGACCGCAGCGCGATGCGGATGGATTCGAGAATGTGCATAAGAACCGGCCTCGGACCGCAGATCTCGGACCGCGGACGAAAGATCAGATCCGTTTCTCCCATCTGCGTTCGAGGTCTGGATAAGTCTAGCAGTGAAAATCAGCTCTTCCCAAGCGAATCTCCGTCCCAAGATCCACAGCGGTAGCGTCCTGATCAACCACAGAGAGCACGAAGGAAAACCAGCATTTGCGTTCTTCGTGTTCCTTGGCGTCCTTCGTGGTTAGTGAATTTAGGACAGTATTCCCGCGACTGAGGTCCACGGTGGAGAAGTACGATCGCATATAATGAATGCGTAGGCAGCCGGACCGGACGGCCGCCCCGCCCATTTTGGCGATCGTGCTGGTTCTTTTCAAGCCTTGAACGAGGAGTTTTGCGGGCGAATCGGCAAGGTCGCGAGAATGGGCGGGGAGGAAAGTCCGAACTCCGCAGAGCAGTGTGCCGGATAACGTCCGGGAGTGGGTGGCCCATTCTAAGTTTCGTGCTGTTTACGATATTTGGAGTGGGGTATTCCGCGACGGAAAGTGCCACAGAAAACATACCGCCCCGCTGCCGTTGTGAGGCCTTTGCATCCCGAGCGAGGTTGAGGCGCAAGTCGAAATCCCGAGCGCAGGCGAGGGATCTGGCTGACCGAGGGATCTGGGCGAGCCGCGCTTCCACTGCGCCTGCCCTGAGGGAGCGCATGCGACCGAATGGGCGTGTTTGGCTCGCATCCGCTTAAGGCTTCACAACGGCGGCGGAGTAAGGGTGAAAAGGTGCGGTAAGAGCGCACCGCCGCGGCAGTAATGGCGCGGGCAGGGCAAACCCCACACGGAGCAAGACCAAATAGGGAGGAACTTCCGCTGCCGCTGTGAACGCTTGTAATCCTGCGCGAGGCGCCTGTTGCCGAGCCAAGGATCTGGGCGTGCTGCCCTTTTACGGAGCCTGCCCTGAGGGAGCGCATGCGACCGAATGGGCGCGTTTGGTGGCATCCCTACAAGCGCTCCCAGCGGCAGCGGGGACGTGCCGGCTCGGCGCGTCAAACCTCCGGGTAGGTCGCTAGAGCCGCGCAGAAATGCGCGGCCCAGAGGAATGGCCGTCCCGCGGGAGCAATCCGGCGGACAGAATTCGGCTTACAGGTCCGGCTGCCACAACAAAGCACAAACACCCGCCTAACCGACTGGGCACTCGGCTCAGACCGAGCGTTAGAAGCCTGAACTATCTTTGCTGGATCATCTCCGGAATGGTCACGAAATCGTAGCCCTGACTCTTGTAGCGCGCGATCAGCCGGTCGGTCGCGAGAACCGTCTGCGAACGGTCGGCGCCAAGCTGCTTGTGGCCGCCGTCGTGTAGAAGGATGACGTCGCCGCCGCGAATCCGCCGGACAACGCTCGCTTCGATCACAGGTGCCGGCGGCGCATTCCAGTCGTATCCGGTCACGTTCCACATGACCGGCTCCAACCCAAGTTCGCGTGCGATGCGCAGCACGGCTGGCCGGCGTCCTCCGAATGGAGGACGAAAAAGATTCGAATGCTCACCGACCGCGTCGTGAATGGCTGCGCGGCAATCCGAGAGTTGGCGGCGAATTTCTGCGGCAGACTTGAAAATCAGCAAGGGATGGGTGAACGTGTGATTCCCAATTGCATGCCCTGCATTCGCGATCGCGCGCACAATATCGGGCCGCTGGCGCACGTAGCGTCCGATGAGAAAAAAAGTTGCATGCACATTATGGCGAGCAAGCACTTCTAGCAGTCTCAGCGTGTGCGGATCATTGGGACCGTCGTCGAAGGTGAGCGCGAGGTGCCGGGTGGTGTGCGCCAGGCCAGTAAATGTACGGCCATACAACTGGCCCGTCGGCGACATGGACTGATATCCCGCGGCAACGAGAGCGGTGCCTGCCACTGTTCCCGCGAGCACGCTTCCGAGCATGGCAGGATTGTAATGGATTGAGTCATTCAGTCATTGAGGGATTCAGTCATTGATCGATTCGAGAATTCCACAGTTTCAAACGGCTGTTAACTCATAACGCAATTGCGACCGCGCGGCATCCGAGCTATCCTGCCATTTCCGGAGCAAGCGCACTTCCCCATGGCCAACCTTTTTGAGCTTCCCCGGTACATTGCAGTCGAAGGACCGATTCGAGTCGGAAAGAGCACGCTGGCGGGCATTCTGGCGGAACGGCTGAATGCACAGCGCGTCATGGAGCCGGATTCCAATCCCTTTCTCCGCGCGTTTTATGAGTCCCAGCCGGGAGCGGCGTTTCAGGCGCAGTTCGCGTTTCTGGTGCGGCGATTCGAGCAGTTGCGGGCGCTTGATCTGGGTCCGCAGTCGCACAAAACAGTCGTCGCCGATTTCATTTTCGAAAAAGACAAGTTGTTTGCCTGCCTGAATCTCAACGATCAGGAACTGGAAACTTACAATCTTTACTACAACTATTTTCGCGAGCAGCTGCCCACGCCCGACCTGGTGATTTATCTGCAGGCCACGCCCGAGGTGCTGAAAAAGCGCCTCAAGAAGAAGAACGCCCCGGGCGAACGCGCGCTCAGCGATGAGTATCTGGAGGAAGTCGTCAGAGCCTACGAGCACTTCTTCTTTCATTACACGTCGTCGGATTTGCTGATCGTGAATACTTCGGAAATCGACTTCGTCGATCGCAACGAAGACCTGCAGGAACTTCTGC
>JASHQK010000172.1 GCA_030039195.1 Candidatus Sulfotelmatobacter sp. | reverse complement strand
CTTTGCGCGGCATCCTCAATAATCTGATTGCGCTGATCTCTGTTCTTGAGGGAAGCAACGGCAGTTTCGGCCCTCGCGGCTTTCACAAACTCGCGCAGAGAAGGATCCCACACCGCCGATTGCGCGTTGACGTTGAACAGCGAAGGCGCGCTGCCCGCGAGCGATAACGGATAGCCGTAGGAGTAACCGATACCCGCCCCCGTTGTAAGTTGTGGGATGTAACTGTCCTTCAGTTCACGGTAGCTGGCGGCGGCCCGTTGCTCGTCCGCGCTCGAAACCGCCAGCGCCGTGCCGTGAGTCAGGGCTAGCTCCACCACTCGTTTGAGCGGAATTGGTTCGGCTACGAGCGATGCGGGCATGAGAACGACGGCCAGAATGCATTTTGCACTGCGCACACCACGACCCAGGTTTGTCATTACGACCTTCCCCATCTGTCTTTTGTGAACATTTGGATGCCAGCGAAAATTCTAAATGCCCGCTGGACGCGGAAAGCGAGATTTTCCCGCCTGCAGTGGATGACATTGGTTCACGAGAAACCCGGCGCGCCCTGGAATGGCGCCATCGGGGCGGCCAGCAGACATGCTGGCCAGAGATCAGTCCGCGCGCGGATACTTCAGAATTAGAGCAAAAGCAGGAATCGCAGGCGGGAAACGAAGCTACGGGAAGCTAAGCACGGCACGACTACCAGATCCCTTTTCTGGATTACAGGACCACCCCCATTTTCGCCTACCGTACCACCTTCACCGCGGCGCCATCAAAGAGCGGCTTGTTTTCTTCGGCGGGAAGCGCCACTTCCGCACCCTGCTGCAAACCCTCGGTGATCTGCACCTGGGTGAGATTCTGCAACGCGATCTCAACCGGCTGCCGCTTCAAATGATCATTCACAATCCGGTAAACATAGGGCTTGCCATCATCGGCTCGCAGCGCATCGCGTTCCAGCGTCAACACATTATCCAGTTGGGCGATGACGATCGTGACGCCAACATCGACGTTGGGCAACAGCCGCAGATCGTGATTATCAACCACGCAAGTCACCTCGCCCACATTTCTCGAACTGTGCAGTTTCACCACAGACGGCACCGTGTTGAGAGTGCCGGTCCAGGTTCGATTCGGAAGCGCGTCCCAGGTGATCTCGACCTCTTGCCCGGGCCGCAGCCGGCCGATGTCCGGCTCATCCACGAAGGCGCGAGCCAGCACTCGCGACAGGTCGGCCTCTTGCACCAGCAGGTCTCCCGCCTGCACAAACCCTCCCTGCTTCACGGGCAAGGAATAAACCACCCCATCAAATGGCGCGCGGACGTTGCATTTGGCGAGATCATCCAAGGCCGCGTTGTAGGCCGCTTGTGCCTCGGCCGCCTGCGCCTGAACTTTGCTGATCTCAGGCTGCGAGTAAGGATCGTTTTTTTTCTGCTCGTCCCGCGTAAGATCGGATTGCGCCGCTTTCAGGTTCTCTTCCGCTGTCGCCACTTCCCCCGGAGACGCGTTTCCCTCTTGCTGCAGCTTTCGCAGCGCGTCGAGATTGCGCTGGGCCACGTCGACCGCGCTACGATCCGTCCGAAGCTGCGCGTCGAGTGTGAGCACCTCCTGCTGCGTTCCGCCGGTTTTCAGAGCGGCTTCGGCCGCAGCCGAAGACTTCATCTGCGCTTGGGCCCGCGCTGCCGTTGAAACCAGGTCGGCGTCATCGAGCTGCAGCAAGAGCTGCCCTTTGCGCACGTGCTCGCCCTCTTTGACTAACACGCGCCGCACCGTCGTCGAGATCGGGGCATGCGCCTCCAGATTCTCGACCGGCTCAATTTTTCCGTTGGTAGAGACTAGACTGCGAATGGTGCCACGCTCGACCGTCGCCTCGCGTACTTTGATCGTCGATTGCCGCGAGAACGACAACAGCACAGCCAGCGCGATGGCGGCAAGTATGAGCCAGAACCATCCCCGACGGGACGATAGGCGCGAGTTAGGAGTCGGAGCCAACCTGTTATCTTTCAGGGTGAGGCAGGAATCAATGTAAGCAGTAATTTAACACTCTGAATGCCGCCGCAGAAACCCACTCCGCCCGCACTACGTACCTAGCTGGATTACCCTTTTGGATGCCAGGCCCGTGCCTTCGGCTGCAACTTGTGAAACGCTACAATGGTGCCTATGCCGAAAACTCCTCGCTACACGGCCGAACACGCGTCCGCAGGACTCGACGCCAGGTTCCCCGAAATCGAGACTTGGCCGAACCAGTTTCCCGGTTATGAAATCGTCGTTGATGACCCTGAGTTCACCTCGGTGTGCCCGAAAACCGGGCTGCCGGACTTCGGCGTAATCACGATTCGTTACATGCCCGACAAGGATTGCCTCGAACTGAAGTCGCTGAAGGAATATCTGCAGTCCTACCGAAATCTTGGCATTTTTCAGGAAAACGTCGTCAACCAAGTGCTCGAAGACGTCGTGAAATGGGCGAAGCCGGTATGGGCCGAGGTCAAGGGCGAGTTCCGTCCGCGTGGGGGCATTTCGACGACGATCGTGGCCAAGTGGCCGAGAGCGAAGAGTTAACACTGCCCATCACGACGACCGTGCTATATTCGCTCGACCTGTGACTTCCGCTCGCGCTTATCCAAAAACCGCTCTGGCGTTGCTGACTGCGCTCAATCTGCTCAACTACATTGACCGCTCGGTGCTGAATGCGGTTCAACCCCTGATTCAGAATGAATTTCACGTCAGCGATGCGCAGATCGGCCGACTAACCACCGTGTTCCTCGTCTTCTACACCATGGCCGCACCATTCATGGGGCCGCTCGCCGATCGGTACTCCAGAAAACTGATTATTGCTTTCGGCGCTTTTGCGTGGAGTGGCGCAACACTGTTGACTGCTGTTACCCACAGCTATAACGCTCTGCTGATTCGGCATACCTTGGTTGGAGTGGGAGAGGCGAGTTTTGTCACGATCTCGCCGACCGTGGTGGCGGATCTTTTTCCAGAATCGATACGGGGACGCGTGCTCGGTGTTTTCTATCTGGCGATTCCGGTGGGGTTCGCGCTGGGATATCCGATCGGCGGATACTTTGGAACGCATTTCGGATGGCGAGCGCCATTCCTCTTAGCCGGTGGGCCCGGGTTTATCTTAGGGGCCCTGGTGCTGTTTATGGCGGATCCTCCCCGTGGCCAATTTGATTCGCTGAAAGAAACAGCAGAACGCAGGACCGTCGTCGGTTTGATCCGCAATCCCGCATTTATAACAGCAACCCTGGGCATGGCCATGATGACCTTCGCCCAGGGTGGTCTGCTGGTGTGGATGCCTACTTTTCTGTCGCGCATGCGAGGCTACACCCTGCTACAAGCGAACAATCTTTTTGGCGGGATCATTGCCGCGGATGGAACGGTGGCGGCCCTGGCCGGTGGATGGCTCGGGGACAGACTTCTCCCACGCACGAAGAGCGCATACTATCTGGTTTCGGCGGCCAGCATGGGACTTGGCATTCCCGTCATGGTGGTGGCTTTATACAACCGCGGGCCCGCTATGGTTCCGGGCATCGCGCTGGCAGGATTCTTGTTGCTGTTGAATACTGCCCCTCTGAATGCGGCCGTCATCAACTCCGTCGATGCGCACATTCGCGCGACCGCGATTGCGGTGAATCTTTTCGCAATCCATTTTCTGGGGGATGCGCTTTCGCCCTGGCTGATCGGAAAGATTTCTGACCAATCCTCCCTGGAATCGGGATTCGTCAGTACTGTGGTCGCGACTGCCCTTTCCTCTGCCATACTGTTTTATGGAATGAAGTTTGCCCCGCAAGTTGCTGTTGGCGGCAAAGTGGGCACGATCACACACTAGCCAGAATGACGTATTTTCACTGGATCGCCGGAATCATTCTTGCGCTGGCGTGGGCTTCCCGGATTGTCGATGCCGCGATCGGCATGCCATCGGTCGCCGATGTTTCCCGTCCTGAGTGGGACCGGAATCCCGTTTCACCTACCGGAAATCCGCGGGTTTCGATCATTGTGCCGGCACGCAACGAAGAAGAAACCATCGAGAGCGGACTGAAGGCACTGCGTGCACTCGATTACGAAAACTACGAAATCATCGCCGTCGATGATCGATCGACCGATCGAACCGGCGAGATTATGGATAGATTAGAGCAAGAGTGGGGTGATAAAAAGTGGGGTGCCCCACCCTTCGACAAGCTCAGGGCAGGCTTTCTCGCCGGTGTTGCGAGAAGTGGGAGAGGTATGACGCCCTCTTTTCGCGTCATCCATCATCGCGAGCTCCCTTCGGGCTGGCTAGGAAAAACTCACGCCATGTGGAGTGCAGCGAACGAAGCCGCGGGCGACTGGCTGCTTTTCACCGACGCCGACGTGCTGTTCAAACCCGACTCACTGCGCCGCGCCCTGGCCTACGCCGAAGCTGAGCCGGCCGATCACGTCGTGCTCTTTCCCCGCATGATCATGAAACAGCCGGGTGAGTACATGATGATCGCCTTCTTCCAGACCATGTTCATGTTTGGCCATCGTCCCTGGAAGGTCGCGGATCCCTCGACCGACGATCACATGGGCGTGGGCGCATTCAATCTCGTGCGAAGGCGAGTCTATGAAGCGGTGGGAACCTACGCCGCGCTGCGCATGGAAGTGCTCGACGACATGAAACTGGGCAAACTGGTGAAAAACAACGGCTTTCGCCAGCGCAATGTTTTTGGTGCTGATTTGATTTCGATTCGCTGGGCTCGCGGAGCGATGGGAATCGTAAACAATCTCACAAAGAATTTTTTCGCGATCCTCTCGTATCAGTCGTGGCGCACGCTGCTTTCGGCTTTCGCCCTGGCTTTTCTGAATCTGGGCCCATTTCTCGGCGTGTGGCTCGCTCACGGCTGGGCGCGCCTGCCCTACGCGATTGCTCTCGCATCGATGTTTCTGATCTATCTCGGAATTTCGCGGCGTTCGGCAGTGCCGCCCTATTACTTCCTGCTGCATCCCGTCAGTTCGGCCCTTTTCGTTTACACGCTGTTGCGTTCGATGTTCCTTACGCTGTGGAATGATGGGATAGTCTGGCGCGGCACGAAATATCGGCTGGAAGAACTGCGCAAGGGCTTGGTGTAAGACACCATGCACCGTACCCGGCCACTAGTACGGCGCAGCGCTATAGAAAAACTTTGCCGATGGGGCAATCGCCTTCAGCACGATCTCCGTCACCGGCCGTTGACTGATCTTCGCGCCTTGTGCTTCGACTAGGCCCACTGCGGAAATGCTCGAATAGTCGTCCCCGCCCGCGATCAGCGCGGCCAATGCCGTTTCGAGTGGCGACAAACTTGGATTGAACGCGACATTTTCAATATACGATCCGCGATGAAAGCGACCTTTCATGGTTCGAATCGCCACCCCGGACGGAGAGCTGCTGTAGGGCGCGTAAGACCGGCATGCAGCCTGCAACGCATGAAAGATCTCGGGGCCGCCAGAGTAGCCCCCGGGCGACAAGTTTGTGTGCGGAACCGGCAAAGCGCCATGCTTCATACCGAGAGCGGACGGGCCGAACGCGGCGGGCAAGAGCGAAGACAATTTCGCAGGAGGCTTGTCGGGAGTCAGAATCAGAATCTCCCCATCGGGCGACATTTCGTTGATGAATTGCCGGCAATGCCCGCAGGGCGCGCCGCCGACGGCAAGGGCGGTAATCGCCTGCTCCTCGTGCATGTAGGCGTTCGAACAGGCAGATTGTTCGGCGTGCACTGCGAAGCCAAGGCACTGGCCGGGAATTTCAATGTTGGCGCCGGTATAAAGATCTCCGCTAGCTCCCCGCACAATCGCGCCGACGTAGAAGTTCGAAATCGGGGCCGAGGAATAGCTCTGCGCCAGGGAAAGCAAATCCAGCATTAATTTGTCGACGGCAGTATTTTCGTTTTTCGTGAGTTCCGCGACCGCGTTTGCCGGAATCCGTCCGCTGTAGGCCGGGTCGTCGAGCAAGCGGGCAAGGATCGAGCGCGATGGCGCGGTGAACTTCGGAAGCACTTGGGAAAGACGCCCACTTCGGCCTTCGTCGGCAAAAACTGTCGTTCCGATGAGTGTTAATCCCAGCGCAGATGTTCCCAGTACTCCCAGCGCCTCGCGGCGCGTAACCCCATTCGATGATCCCTGCATGATTTCCCCCGGCGTGCAGTGGACCAGTATAACTGCGCGCTCACGGGCTGTTTCCGGGTCACAGAAGTTCTCGCTTCGTCGGTCATCCCGAAGCCCCGCGCTTTCACCAGCGGGACGAGGGATCTCCCGAAAAGAGAACTCTGTTGCGCAGGAGATTGAGTGGAATTATTCTGGCGGTTCGCTCTCCACATCGTAGCCGTAGGTCGCGGTTGCGTTCGGTTTGGGTTTGGCGGACTTCAACTTTTTGGAGTAGAGATGTCCGGCGCTGTAATGGCCGCGATTTTCCACGTCGTACTCTTTCGGCAGTGGGGGCAACAACGCTGTCCCGCCGGTCACTTGG
>JASHQK010000171.1 GCA_030039195.1 Candidatus Sulfotelmatobacter sp. | reverse complement strand
CGGTCGCGAAGGAATAGTTGTAGGCATTCTGTCCACCCATCAGCTTGAAGGGAAGACCGGAGCTGGCCCTGATGATAGAACCACCAGTCCAGCCTCCGATGACGTTGTTAAGAACCCGGGAGCCCGTTTTGAACTCACGGCCTGAGCCGAAGGGCAACGCGTAGGTCATGTAGGCTTTGAACTGATGGCGCAGATCGTAAGGTGATGGTCCCTTGTTCAGTCCCGGATCGCGCAACGTAGTGAAGTTGTATTGCACTTCGTCTGAAGTGTAATAGTCACCCAGCCAACGGTTCGTGAGCGCGTGGCTATACGTGTAGTTTGCCGCGAACATCAGTCCGTGTCCCGCGGGGTGCTTCCACTGCGCCTGCAACGCATGGTAAGTGGAGCTGCCGGGATCGGAGAGGATCTGGGCTATGGCTCCGGTCGCGTAGGGATTTGCCTGGAAGAAGTTGATGGGATATGCGCCACCGGAACCGCCGCAGGGTGCGTAGCTAGTGCTTCCTCCGACCAGGTTGCAGAAGTAAGTGGAGGTGGAGGCCAAGGCCGCGGCGAGAGCGCCTGCCTGGCCAGACGTCAGATCGAAGATAAAACTTGGGTTGGTGAAAGCCGAACCCTGGCCGTTAGAAAAAGCCGTATCGAAAATCGGTGTGGGCGTCAGGCCTGCATCGGAGAAGCTCGTGCCTCCATTAGCAGCGAGATTGGCCTGCGCAGTCTTGAACTGAGTCAGGAATCCGTTTTCGAAAATATTCACTTCGTTCAGGTCATACTGCAGCCAAGAATGCACCACGTGATTGCCAACATAAGCCACTTCGATCACATTGTTTCCCGGGATCTTACGCTGAACGCCGAAGTTCCAGGCGATCGTATAAGGAGACCGGATGTTCGGGTTGACTGTATCAAAGGGCTGACCGCTGAAGGTGAAGTTCGACTCCGCAAGTGGGAATGCAGTTGAGAAGTTCGACGGAAAGGCATTGAGCGCTGGAATGGTGCCGCCCAGGGTCAGCGTGCCGGGAGCAAATTGACCCGGCAGGTTGCCCGGAGACAAGAACACACTTTGGCTGCCTCCGGGATTTGTGTAAAAGCTGTTTTCTGTTGTCGCCCAGCCTTCATCGTAGTAGCTGATGGAAGCGCCGCCGCGGATTACAGAATTACTGCCGCCAAACAATTTCCCCAGGAAGCCATCGTTGTAACTTGGATTCCAGGCGAAGCCAAAATTTGGCGCCGGCTCTTTCAAGTCTGAGGAGTACGGATGCGCCCGAAGTTGAATCGCGGGGTTCTGAACACCGTTCAACGTACCCGGTTGGAAAAGACCGGAGGATGGGCCTAGAAGATTCGCATAGGTCGGACTTGTCCAGTAGTTATTGGTGCTGTAGAGCGCTCCCGATAATTGCCACCGGAAACCGTAGTTCAGCGCGAGATGCGGATTGACGCGCCACGCATCCTGGATGTAGAGGCCGCCTACGTTTTGTCTTTCCTTGTCGATAAGTCTGCCTTCCACCTCGTACTGCCCCGTGGTCGAACTTACATAGTTATATCCGCTTATGCCGTTGATTCGGCCTACCAGGAACGCGTACAAATTTTCCGCAGCCGTCAATTGTTGGTAGTTATTGCCTGTGTTCAAGTTCGGGAAGTTGCAGCCGGGTGGGGGGGTAGGGGAGGTAGCTGTGCAAGTCGTAAACAGACCGGTTGCGGCAGGATCAGTGGCGAATATACCCGTGCTGTACGTGGGCGGATTATCCACTTCCGTTTCGAACATGGTCGAGATGCGGGCTTCGCCTCCAAATGTGAAAGTGTGGTTCCCATGGTTCCAACTCACGTTATCAATAAACTGCCACACTGGATTGTCGCGCGGCGCGTTGAGAATGAATCCGGGAACAACGGGATTAACACTCAAGGGAGGGTTGATCACTGTGTCTCCCTGGCCCGCGAAGGGATCGCCCTTGGTTGTCGGATTGAACTGTTCGATGGTGCTTTCTGTGGCGTAGGTGAATTGGTTGATCAGGTGCGGCGTGATTGTCCAATCTAGGCCGCTCGACGTGGTGAAGTAAGTGGCTTTCCAGCTACCACCCTGCAATGAGTTCCCGGGATAGTTGGGTGCGCCGGTCAGTTGGAACCACTGCAAGTCCCACGAGAAGTGAAAGGCGAGCCGGGGCTTGATCTGATAATCAAGGCGAGCGGTAGGATATTTCAACTTGGAGTTCGTAGGCTGTGCCCAGGCCAGCGTATTAGTCACCGGCATGAGACAACAGTTCGCTCCCCCCTGTGGACCTCCTGAGAGCGCCGAGTACTGACCGGGCGAAAGTGACCCATTCGAAATATAACTGTTGATCTGGCTTACCATGCCTGATGTCACGGAATTCAAGGTTGATGGATAGCCATTGCTTTGGGCAATGTTCAGAAGGTTCACCGTGTTTTCACCGCCGGTGGCCGTTTCATAGGTGAAATCTCCAGCCGTGGCGTTGGCCTGCCCGTTGGCACCCGTCGTAAAAACTTGCGTGCTATCGGCATACGCGCCGGGGCTCGTCTCCCACTCGTAATTCAGAAAGAAGAAAAGCTTATTCTTCCAGAGCGGCCCTCCCAAACTTGCGCCGTAGTCGTTCAAATGGCTGCTCGGTTTCTTGATTCCCTCGGCATTGAGAATGGGTGTATTCGCGTTGAAGAAGCTGTTCTCAGCCTGCCAGAATGCAGTACCGTGGAATTGGTTGGTCCCGCGCTTGGTGACAAACTTTATCGTCGTCGCACCTTGCGCACCTGCGTCTGCCGTAAGGTCACTGGTGGACACGGTCAATTCGTCAAACGCGCCGATGCGCAAAGGAGCTGCTGTGAAGAAGCCCGTGGTCGTGGAACGGTAGCGCTGGAAGTTGTCGTTGGCGCCATCGACAGTAATATCAATTGCGGCCGCGGGCAGGGCGTCGACGGCGGTGTAGCGTTCCTGGCCAGCGTTGGTCACTCCGGCCACCAGTTCTGCGAACTGCAAGGCGTCGCGGCCGGCGAGGGGCAGGTCTTGAATCGCTTCCGGGCTAATGGTGGTCGAAACGGTATTGGTGGTTGTTTCCAGCACCTGAGCTTGTGCGGACACCTCTACGGTTTCGCTTACCGTCCCCACTTTCATCTCGACTTTGAGATCGATGGTATGCGCGGCCTGCACCACCACGTCTTTGACGATGGAGTCTGCAAAACCTTTGGCCGAAACCCTGATTTGATACGTCGCCGGCTGGAGGTCCGAGAAGGTATATAAGCCCGAAGGGTTGGTGGTCACGGCGCGCGTAAACCCGGTCAACGGATCGCTAATCGTGAGGGTTGCATTTGGGATGCTCCCGCCCGACTGGTCAACAACCACGCCGGAAACACCACCGGTAGTGAGGACTTGAGCGTGAACGGGATTCCCTATCGTTACAAGGGTAAGGAACGCGAGGAATGCGAAGCCGACTGCCTGAAGGCAACGTCTTGTAGAATTCTGCTGCCGCATGACGCCCTCCTGGAACTAGCGAAATTTCCGCCGCTCGACACGATTGTGGCCAAGGGACAAGGGAACTTTGACGGTTGATGGTCGCTGTATACAATATGCGATATACAACTGTCAAGAAGCTTTTTACGCTCGGGATTTCAGATCTCCGCCCCCTCGGATTTCCCGAACACGGCTGGATTCGAAGCCCCAGCGCGCTGGCTATGGAAATGCGGTCGTCGATGGTAAGTCAGGGCCTCAGTTCCGCGGTTGGTGGTGTCTTCGCGCCCGTGTTTCAGACCGAAACGGTCTCTGACACGGCAGGAGCGAACGCTTCGTGCTCGGTGCGGGCAATGATCTCGTCTTGCAGGGCACGGGTGAGGTCGCAGAAGTAGTCGCTGTATCCCGCGACCCGCACGATAAGATCGCGATACTTTTCCGGTTCGGCCTGTGCGGCGCGCAGGATTTCCGCCGTCACGACGTTGAACTGAATATGGTGACCGTCCAAACGGAAGTAGGAGCGCACCAGTTGGGCAATCTTGTCGAGGCCCTCATCTCCTTTTAGGACTTGAGGAGTGAACTTCTGGTTGAGCAGGGTTCCGCCGGTCCTCAAGTGATCCATCTTGGCGGCGGATTTGATAACGGCGGTTGGACCGTGCCGGTCGGCACCTTGTACGGGGGAAATCCCGTCGGAATGAGGTTCACGCGATTTGCGGCCGTCGGGAGTTGCGCCGGTCATCGATCCGAAATAGACATGACAGGTCGTAGAGAGATAGTTGACGCGGTAACAGCCGCCTTTGGTGTTCGGTCGCCCGTTGACCTCATCGAAAAAGACGTTGAATACGT
Organism: Candidatus Sulfotelmatobacter sp.; assembly: GCA_030039195.1. GTDB lineage: Bacteria > Acidobacteriota > Terriglobia > Terriglobales > Acidobacteriaceae > Sulfotelmatobacter. The sequence continues at coordinate 2,099 of JASHQK010000171.1, read as the reverse complement.
CTTGCACGATGGCATCGGCATAATCGTCATCATTACCGAATTTCGGTGTTTTGTTCCACAAGAGCAACCGTGTTTTCTCGTGCTCCTCGAAGTTCTTCATAAGCGCATCGAGTAACTCGTCCATGCTTAGAGTCTTGCGATCAAAAACGTGGTATTTGATTGCGGCCAGACTGTCAGCGCACGTGGCGGGAGCAACTCCCATGATGTACGTGGTGTTATAGCGCGGGCCGCCGGCGTTGTAGTCCTTTCCTTTCGCAATGCAGTCCTCGACAAGAAGCGATAGAAACGGCGCAGGCATGTACTCGGCGTATAGCCGTTCAATGATGTTATTGCCGCGCACTTTGATGTCGATGAAGTGGTGCAGCTGCTTGCGAAACGCTTCGAAGAGTTGCTGGTATGACACAAAATTGCGAGCATCGCCAGTCTCGATTCCGATTTTCTTTCCGGTCAGCGGATCTACTCCATTGTTGAGCGCGATCTCAAGTACTTTGGGGAGGTTAAAGTAGCCCGTCAGAATATAGGCCTCACGTCCGAAGGCTCCGGTTTCCACGCAGCCTGAAGTTCCTCCGCAACGCGCATCTTCGATCGACTTGCCTTGTCGCAACAGTTCCTCGACCACCGCATCGGCATTGAAAATGGAAGGTTGTCCCCAGCCCTGGCGAATGATCTCGAGCCCGCGCTTGAGGAACGCATCCGGGTTCTTCTTGCTCAGCTGGAGGTTTGAGGAAGGCTGAAGCAGGTGCATCTCATCGATCACGTCGAGGATGAGATACGTGACGTCATTCACACCATCGGATCCATCGCGCTTCAGGCCACCATTGTTGATATTGGCGAAGTCAGTGTACGTGCCACTTTCCGCGGCCGTTACTCCCACTTTCGGTGGGGCGGGCTGATTATTGAACTTAACCCATAGGCACTCCAGGAGTTCTTTCGCGTCTTCGCGAGTCAGCGTGCCGTCTTCCATTCCTTTCGCGTAAAAAGGATAAAGATGCTGATCGAAGCGGCCGGGGCAAAATGAATCCCAGGTATTCAACTCAGTCACCACGCCCAGATGAGTGAACCAGTAGGCTTGCAGTGCTTCCCAGAAGTTTCGCGGGGCATGAGCCGGAACGTGCCGACAGACGTTAGCGATCTTCTCGAGTTCCGATTTCCGAGCCGGATCGGTCTCAGTTGAGGCAAGTTCTTCCGCCTTTTCAGCATGGCGCTCGGCAAAACGGATTACTGCATCAGCGGCGATCGCCATGGCTCGCAGTTCATCGCGTTTCGCGCAGGCTTCAGGATCAGAGAAATAATCCAGGCGCGACAGGGCCTGCTCGATGTCAGCCTTCAGGTCCAACAGACCTTTGCGATAAATGACGTCGCCCAGCACTGTATGCCCAGGCGCGCGCTGTTCCATAAATTCGGTGAAGATGCCAGCCTCGTATGCGGCCTTCCATTCGGGGCTCATCTCCTCGAAAATAAGATCACGCATCGATCGCCCTCGCCAGTAAGGGATCACGTCATCTTTGTGGACTTGGCGTGCCCGCTCGTCGACCGCGTAGGAAATCTTCTCGCGTGAGTTGAGGACGTCCAAATCTTCCATGCTGTGGCAGCACAGTTCAGGAAATGTTGGCGTGCCCTTGGGCCCAGGACCACGCTCGCCGACGATCAGTTCAGAAGGCCCGATGTAGATTTCCTTGTGCTCCATCAAATATCGGAAAGCGCAGGCACGACGGATCGGGACGGAAGTGGCTTTGTCGTTGCGGCAGAACTCCGTAAGCAGAGCTGCGCGCTCGATCGATATCCATGGTTTTGTTTCGAGCGTTTCTTGACGCAATTTGGCCACGCGTTGATTCATGAGGAACCTCCAATCTGGACGTGAAAACCATCGCGCCTCAGGCGCGCGGCGATGTCGTGCAGATGTTCCACCGTGGGAGGGAGCAGACCCTCCATGCGGTATTCGAGACCCAGTCTCGAATATTTGCCGGTTGCAATCTGATGGTACGGGAGGAGGTCGATATCCCTTAGCCGAATCTCCGACAGGAAACTGGAAACTGCAGTGAGATTTTCCTCCCCATCGTTTACTCCAGGGATTACCGGGATACGGACAACCACGGCAC
>JASHQK010000170.1 GCA_030039195.1 Candidatus Sulfotelmatobacter sp. | reverse complement strand
AATCAATCATAAAAGTTTAGCGTGCTATTGTCAATAATAAAATGCGGTTTGTTTTCAATTGCTTACATTCGCAATAATGCACTTCAGGTAGGCAGTTTCCGGCACATTTGGCAGGATTGGATGATCTTTGGCCTGTCCTCGGACCTCAATCAGGCGTACGGCGCGGCCGGCATCCAGCGCGGCTTGGGAGAGCATTTCTAGAAAGCTTGCCCTATCCACGTGATAGGAGCACGAGCACGTCACCAGAACTCCGCCGGGAAGCAGCATCTTCAGCGCGCGCAGGTTGAGTTCCTTATATCCCCGAAGGGCGGAATCCAGGTCGCGCTTGGTTTTGGCAAATGCCGGAGGATCGAGAACGATCGTGTCATAACGGCGGTTGGCAGCTGCGTAGTCCTTGAGCAGATCGAAAGCGTTGGCCTCGATCCATTCAACCTCACGTCCGTTCAGAGTCGCGTTCTGGTCGGCAACTTCCAGCGCTGGCCGTGAACTGTCGACGCCGGTCACCTGCGAGCATCGCGGAGCCAGATGAAGCGCAAAGCCTCCCTGATAGCAGAAAACGTCGAGCGCCTCGCCCTGGGCATATTGGGCTGCTGCAGAGTAATTCTCCCGCTGATCGAGAAATGCTCCCGTCTTCTGTCCTTCGAGCGCGTCGTAATGGAATTGAACGCCATTCATCTGGAAAGTCGTTGCGGACTTGTTCCCATACACCAGGCCCGAGGCGCGTGGCGGAAGGCTTTCTAGCTCGCGAACCCGCGGATCGACTCGTTCAACCACCCCCGCAGGATTTACGAGGGCCTTAATCTGAGAGATGACCGTTTCGCGCACAGGGTTGGCGTCCATCGCCTGGGTGAGAATCTGCAGGGAAACAATGTCGTTGTAGCGGTCGATGATCAGCCCAGGAAGAAAGTCGGCTTCGCTGAAGACGAGCCGGTAAGCATTCGAGTCGCGCATGACCAGCTCGCGATAGGCGATGGCATCGGCAATGCGCTGGTGGAGCAGCGCGGAGAAATATTCGACTGGATCGCGTGATGTCGTTCCTCTAGAGATCGTTTCTCGGGAGATCAGTCGGATCGCAATCTGGGACGAACTGGAGTAAAGCGCCGTCCCAATCGGCTTCCCGCGCTGATCGGTGACGCTGACAATCGCGCCCGGAGGCACCCCGTCTGCCGAAAGGATGTCGGAGCGGTAGACCCAGACGTGGCCAGATTTGAGGCGCGCCGCGCCGCGAGGAGAGAGCTTGATTTTGGGAAGGGCCGCAATTCCGCGCATGAGGATATCGTAATGCCGCGGGGGGACGTTCCGTAACTCACGCGACAGATTTGCCCCGTTGCGCCAGAGGTGAAGCTGGAGCACAATTATCCCGAGCCACACCCGCTCTCGGGCGTGAACCATGGGTGCGCGTCGCCGTATCATCACGGCTGTGATTGCTACGCTGGTGTTGAAGATACTGGCTCAAGCACAGGTATGCAATCTCGACCGCACGCGACAGGGTCCGACCCACCTACTCTGGCCGTACACCGCTGAATATCGTGAAAAAATCGAATCTGCCGATTATGAGGGCAGGCCAAAACCTATCCACGAGCATATTCGTGTCGTGGCGCAGGATTCGCAGGGGCGGCATTTGGACCGTTGGGTAAGCGCCGATGGGAACAGCCATTCACAAATCCGCGATCCAGTGGCCGGAGAAGAGATTTTTTGGAACACGAGCAGCGCTAAGGCGAAGGTGGTCGAGGCGCCCGCAGCCGTCCCGGGTCGGCGCTCTTGCTGGGAGGGGCCGGGCTCACGCGACTTAGAACGACTACCTGTTGGGGATGAGCCACGCACCGGTTGGAGCGCATTTTCCTGTGCACCCGCCGGGCAGAACACACAAGGCTGCCGCGACGCATGCGAAGCCGAACGTCTGGCCCACGCGCTACCGGCTGAAAAAAAGTTCCCGAAGTGCCGTGCAGAACGAGGAGGCACAGCGGAAGACCTCGGCATGGACGTAATCCAAGGTGTAGCGACGCATGGATGCCGAAAAACAACCACGTTTCCTGACGGCAAGCGAAAGCTCTGGGAGGTTTGGTCCGACGAACACGGGTTGACCGTCCGCGACATTCAAGAACATTCGGATGACGACAGATTCTTCAAGGAACTCACGGGCCTCAGCCTAGACGAGCCAAGCCCATCGATGTTTCGGCCGCCCGAGGGGTATGAGATTATCACGCTGGAAATGCACGAAGTCCCCTGCGAGCAGCCGACGGCCCGTCTCCGCTGACGAAGAATAGGTTTGCTTAGCTTGCCGCTTGCCCTGTGCCGGTGGTTGGCAGGCTCCTGGGAATGGGGGAACGCGGTAATCGACGGATCGCGACGATTACTAGGCATCGGAAGTGACTCAAACCGCCGGCAACGGCAGTGCTACGCCTGCAGGGAGCGGCAGGTCTCTGGGCCATTTTGGCTGCGGACGATGCAGCTCCATAGGTAGATCGCTCAAGCGACGAACGGCGTGGGTCTCTCCACTTCGGTCACTGACCATCGCGCGGACCAGGATTGGAACACCGGCCGAACCTGCCGCCAGCCGTCCGAGAGAAACGACGATCGATGCGGAGCGATTGTCTTTGAGGTCGATGTCGGCCTCGACACATACAGCAGAGTTCTCCTCGTGGCTAACGAGCGGATTCTTCTTTAGGCGGTCGCAGTTGCTCACCAGCCACCAATGGATCGGAGCGCCTTCACTTTCGTATTCCAAAAAGAACTCCAAACTCACCTTTGGCAGGGCGCGGTCCAACGACGCGACGTCCATCGCCTTCGCGCGGCTGATAACGGACTCCTCCGACTTATTCGGAAACGGGTGCTGCGCCCGCAGTGTGCACGCAAAGAGCACAACGATGAGGCCGATAGCCGAACTCCTCATACGTGCATTAGACACCGGGCACGCAACGATGGCGTAACTTTGTTCC
>JASHQK010000169.1 GCA_030039195.1 Candidatus Sulfotelmatobacter sp. | reverse complement strand
GACGTAGGACGGAAGCGGGTGAACGCTTCCAACTTGTGTGCATTGTCGATCCCGGTGTCATCCGGGGGTGCTTTTCTTTCTGCGCCCGTTGCTGCCATTACCAGTGCTCCTTCTTGGGTGACGCTGGTGCAGGTTTGTAGGGGATATACACCGGTTCCCAGACATTCGCACGCAGTTTGCGGTTTAACTCAACGTCGTTGGAAACCTGAGCCTGCCCTTCTCGAATCGCCTGTTTCGCCACGGCTCGCGCGATAAGAGTTCCTAACGGGCGCACCTCGGATAGAGGCGGCAGAAGAGGTGCTTGCTTGTCCCTCGAAGTTGGCAGATGCCGGACCAGCTCTTTGGTGGCGGCCTTGATCATTCCGTCGGTGACCCGTTTCGCTTTTGCTGCAATGATCCCCAGCGCAAGGCCCGGGAATATATAGGAGTTGTTCGTCTGCGTAATGGGCACGATCCTGCCTTCCACATTCACTGGGTCGAACGGACTGCCGGTGCCGATCAGCGCGCGGCCTTCGGTCCAATTTGCTAAGTCCTGTGCCGTTGCTTCGCTGCGAGATGTGGGGTTCGAAAGGGAAAGATTACCGGACGAGCGGTGTGCTTGGCCATCTCGCGCACGACTTGTTCTGTAAAAGCCCCGGGCTGACCAGAAACCCCGATGAGAACCGAAGGTTTCACATTCCGAACAACGTCGAGCAAGGTCATTTCCTGGTTGCCCGTTCTCCAGGGTTGAACTTCCTGTTCCGTGCGCGCGTAGGGCAGTTGTTCGGGCCGGACATCGGTTCCTTTTTCGGTAATGAGTCCGTAGCGATCGATGGCGTAAATACGACTGCGCGCTTCTCCAGGAGTGAGCCCCTCATCCTGCATGAACTGCACTAATAGATCGCTGATCCCGATCCCCGCCGTGCCGAAACCAAGCATTACGATTTTTTGTTGCGCAAGTGGGACGCCGGTTACATTGATCGCGGAAATTAATGTCGCGGTCGCTACGGCTGCGGTACCTTGAATGTCGTCATTGAAGGTGCAGAGTTGGTCGCGATACCTGGCCAAAAAGCGGGCAGCGTTGGAGCCGGCGAAATCCTCCCATTGCAATAGAATGTGAGGCCATCGCTTCTTAACGCTCTGGACGAAAACATCGACGAAGGCGTCGTAGTCATCTCCGCGAACGCGACGATGTCTCCACCCGATGTAAATCGGGTTCTTCAGCCTGTCTTCGTTATCAGTTCCGACATCGAGCAGAACGGGCAGGCAGTATTCGGGACGGATTCCGCCGAGCGCCGTGTATAGCGCCATCTTGCCGATTGGGATGCCCATACCTCCCGCACCCTGGTCGCCAAGTCCGAGGATGCGTTCGCCGTCGCTGACGACGATGCACCTCACATCGTCGTAGCGAGGATGGCTCAGGATCTGCGCCATGCGATCTCGATTGGGATAGCTGAGAAACAAGCCGCGGGGCTTTCGCCAGATCTCGCTAAAGCGCTGGCAACCTTCGCCAACGGTGGGTGTGTAAACCAGAGGCAGAAGCTGCTCCACCTGACGAACCAGCAGCGCATAAAACAGAGTTTCGTTCGTATCTTGCAGGTCGCGTAGAAAGCTGTACTTGTGGAAGGAGGTGGGTTGTTGGCTTAAGGCCTGCATCCGTCGTTCGATCTGCTCATCGAGAGTTCCGACATGCGGCGGAAGCAGACCATGCAGAGCAAAGATATCGCGCTCTCTATCGGTGAATGCCGTTCCTTTGTTCCAGCGAGGAGAGTTGATGAGGTCAAATCCGGAGAGAGAAACTACCTGCGAGTTCACTTTCCTTTCCTCCGCGGCTTATGACCGGTGCAGACATTATGAACTCCACAGATCTGATTCAAAGGGACGTGCGAATTCGGGCCGCGGTTTCCATAGCTGCTCTTCGGGATCGCGGCGCAATTCTTTCGGACGAAGAGCAGTTACTTTACCGGGGGAATGAGGCCGCTGATCGTAGCGTTATTTTCGCCGGAGAATCGTGTCGGTTGAGGACGATATCCTTTGCGCGTTCGTACCTTGCATTTCCTGAACCGGTCGCCCACGACTTCCACGGTGATCGCTCGCCAGCCGCTATTCGCGTTGGGCTTGGGATAGTAGCTGAGCGAATACAGATGATCCAGATCGTCCCGAATGGAGGTAAAGGCCTGCTGTTCATCCTTCCAGTCTTTGGCGAAGTAGGCCTTGCCACCGGTTGCAGCAGTCATGCGCTCGAACACGGCTGTGGACACGGGTTCCAGTTTCGCGCTTTGCGTACTGATCATGTAGACCGATACCCCGGCATCCTGGGCAAATTCGGCGACATCTTCCGGCGGAACGACGCTGGAGTTGTCGGGACCGTTCGAGAACACGACTACAACTTTCCTTCCTTTATTCAGCGCGGCGTCTTTGACAGTCAGCAGGAGCGCGTTATACAGGGCGGCCTCATCTCCGGCAACCGTGGAACGCACCGCACGTAAGACCTGCGATCGGTCGGTTGTGAGTTGGGAGGCGCGATTGAGGTCGCGACTATAGGAATAGAACGCAATCTTGTCTGCCGTCTCCAGGGAGCGAACGAAATCGCTAATGGCGTCCTGTGCGAAAACAAAGCCCCGGTACATATAGTTGCTGGTGTCAAAAAGGATGTACACCAGGGAGCCATTGATCAGTGCCCCCAAGGTTTCGGGCGTTGGTTCTGCCAGATGCTCGTTCGTGTCATTCGAATCCTGCTGCGGTGAATCACTCAGACTACGAGTCGGTTGATTGCCTTCGGAAAACGTGGCGGCCTTCTCCGCGATCCCGTCCTCACGAATGATGAAGTCCTCCGGCTTCAGCCCGGTAACGTAGCTGCCATTCTTATCCGTCACCGCGACGTTAAGCTGGACCATATTGACGACGACATGGATGTTGGGGTTTTGCTGGGCTCTGGCACCGGTGCCGTCGGTCAAGATGAAGGTAAGGATTACAAGAGTCGGCAGAAACCACTTCCTGGGCATGATGTCAGCATTCCTGTCTGCGGTGCATTACGTGACACCGCTGGATTTCAGTCAGTGCTCATTGCAAACCGCTCGGAGGTCGAACGGCACTGACCGGCGTTATCGAGGCCAACTTGCCGTGCTGAAAATCCTCTCCTGCTGCGTGCATAGCGCGATTCAGCGCCGTCCAATCCTCGAGGTCGGTGGCAAAGATCTTTCTCACCATCAGACGCGTAAGTTCCGGCGCAAGCGTAGTCAACATCACCGGGGAATATCCGGCTTCATCGGCCAAACGGGCCCAATATAGGTTCGGCGAGTCCCATGATTCAGCCATAAAGCGGCTGGCATCTCCCGACAAAGGCGGCATGGGGGCCATATTCAGCAGTTCCAGGCCGTAATTCTCAGCCAAGCTGGGATGCGGGGTGCCGAAGTCATGGGACAGGCGATTCCAGTTGGTTTCCCCGGGGTGCTGGCCGCACAGCTGTGACAATTCGTGCGCGGCGCTTCCTGCCGCAGCGAGTTGGTCGGGGAACTTCTCTTGGAATTTCACCGCCAGGTAAAAAGTGTCGGCGGGCATGATTTGCGGCAGCATTTCTGCGACGTGAGTGGATCTTATCGCCTCTTCTACTCTCCCGGACTCCGGAGGAAGCATCCGCTGCGACAGAATGGCCATGACTTTTTCCCGCAGTGCTTCATCCTTTTCGGATGCGGTGAGGAGGTCCTCTCCAGCGCGTTGGTAAAGAGCAACGGCATGAAGCTCGACCGGGCTGACGTTCCACCAACGGGGAACGACTGACGATTCCAGTACTACCGGCACCAGTTGCCTCCACATCAGCGCCTGCGTGTTTTCCGGGGAGATGAAATCCTGCTCGAGGTCTGCCAGCGCGTAGGGCAGATCGGCCAGTGAGCCGACGAAATGGGCGCCACCCCCGGCAGGTGACCCCTGACCGAGGATCATCGGCGCCTGCCACAATGTTTTCACGCCGCCCAGCGTTTCTCCGGCAAAGTCGTGGGAACGGACGAACAGCGGATTGTTATGCAGGGCCTGTGCACCCGGTGGCGCGTAATACGCGTAGTTCAAACCGACGAGAGTATCTCGCAGAAACGACGCCAGCTGGCCACGTGCATCTTCGATCTGAGCCCGGGATGCGGCTGCCGATTTCAGAACTTTTGGAATATCGGTGTGCATCTGCACGTCAGTGTGATGGTTGTTATAAATGCCCGCTGCCCATTGCGATCTTTCGCTGTTGCTGAAAATTGGCCGAGGCATTTCGAATTCACGGGTCTCACTCGCCAGAAGCGTGACGTACTCCTGGGGCTGCTTCCCGCGCGCTTTGCCCGCCAACGCATCGCCGACGGCGAGAAGTGTATCGAGCGAGACCAACCGCTGGTCATCCATGACCGAGCGAATTTGCCCGGCGACCTCCTGGTGGATCTGCTTTACTTCGGGGCTGTCGTTCTGCGGGCCTGCGAGGAGGTCGATGATTTCGTCCTGTGAGGCCCTTGATTTGTGACTCGAAAACTGCACGAGCTCATCGAGCGAGGTTCGTCCGGCATCGAATAAGTCCGGTGCGGATCTGACCATGGCGAACGGTTTGATGACTTGCTGCCAGGAATTGTCTACCTGGGATGGCGGGATCTCTCCCTGGCGGGCGAGGACTTGCCAGATTCCAATGTTGGCCTGGAGGAGTCCAAGTGCGTTCGCGCGCATGCTTTCCGGAGTACTGGTCAGCTTGTCCGCGACATCGAAGAACAATGCGATCGATGGATCGGTCAACTCTGGAAATTCCGAGAGGATCGGGTATTGGTCGCCAAATTCACCAAATTTCTTCGCCAGAAGGCGAACCGTGGCTGGCGCCAGGTGGTGTCCATCGGGTCGCCGGCTATCGATCTCACTGATGGTTAGGTAGACCTGCAGAGGTTCGCTGTCAATGGGCGCGCGACAGAGCGCGAACATGATCTGCACAAGCTGGTCGGGATCGTTGAGACTTCGATTTCGCCCCGCCCATTTCCTGACCGGCGAAGCGTCGCGCCCGCGGAACAAAATCTCCTTCCAAACCTCCAGATTGCCCGGAACGAGAGGTTCACCGCTGCTGTTCAGGCGCAGCCGAGTAACGAGGTGCAGTAACTCAGGCGCAGGTATGAACGAACCTCGAGTGGCTGATATGGAAGACTCCGGCGCGCGCAGAGCCTCGTAAAAGGCGCGTAAGCGGTGTGGGTCGGTAAAGTACGCCCTCTGAAGTCCGTTCGTCCGCGAAATCGCGTCGAAGTATGCGGCCAGCCAGCCTCTGTCCTTGGCCAAGAGTTTGAAAACAAAATGATCGGGGGAGTCCGGGCTTGCTCCTACCAGATCGTTCCACGCCGCCTCAGAGCTCTTCGGTCCGGGAAGAATGACTCGGCCATTCCTGACGCAGATCTCCCGGCCGTAGAAATCGAGAACGGCATCGTAGGGCAGCAGTTTTCCCACTCCAATCGTTTGCTGCAAGAAACTGCTGGTGTCGGGGTCCATGCGGGAAAGCGCCCAGTACAGGCGCGCCACCGCCGGATCGTTCAGGAGTGTGTCGAGGAGATCCCCGCCGCTTCCCCTCGCATTCTTGAGGCTCACAGTGGTCCAATCGTTTTCGTTAAAGAGGACGGGCACAGGAGACGAAGAGAAGGCATATTCGAAAGGTTTGCCGGTTTGTAGCGCTCGCTCCAGTTGCGGGAGCGGAAATCCGGAGTCGATGGTGACAAACGCCCGCTCGGGATCCTCGGTGCGCAAAGATGTTCCGGGATCGCCGCAAGCTCCGCTGACACGGAACCCCAGAATCCGCAGAAGCGGCCCGGCATCGTCACAATTGGATACGCGAATCGTCATATCCGTCTTGGCGGCCAAGGCTGCCAACTCCCTCGCCTGATTCACGTAGCGCCGCAAAAGGACGAGAAATTCAGTCTGCCGGTTGGTGCCCTCATATCCGTGAATGAAAACATTCAGGCTGAACAAAGGCAGCACTTCCTGCGGGGTCACCTGCTGGCTTATTGCCGCCATGCGCAGAAAGGATCGTCGTGACCCGGGAATCACCAGGAGTGAAGGACCCGGACTTGATCCTGCAGAGGACGAGCTACTGGCAAGCGCCGGATTGTCGGAAGTCCGCGGTGTCCTTGCGCCATCGCGCGCAAGGGAACTGCTGGACAAGAGGGACAATGCGATAACGATGGAGAACCATACAGGAGAGTTCACGGCTGGATTCCTCTCGGAGCTGCGCTACTGCTTTCACCCGGAATCTGGTGCGGAGGTCAGTGAAAGCAGTATATCGCCAAAAGGCCGGTTCAATGAGAATCGGTCCCCCAAGCTCACGAATTCTGCGTTCCGCAAAATACCGCATATTTGTCCAGTATCCAAGCGATTTTTTTGTAATTTCTGATCGCCGACAGCTTTCTTCTCGGGGCAGCCTATCGCCCTGCCATACGGTGCTCAGGGTGTGGAATGTTTTCACACGTACTCCCGTATGGCAAGCGCCAATCCGTGCCCATAGCCGGTTTGGAGTCAATTGGAAAGG
>JASHQK010000168.1 GCA_030039195.1 Candidatus Sulfotelmatobacter sp. | reverse complement strand
CTCGACTACAAGATCACGCAGAACGGCAATCACTCGCTTTTTTTCCGCGGCACCGGCGTCGATGAGCACTACGGGAATGCTCCGTTTCTTCCAGGCAGGCCGCCAGAGACCAAATCTTCCAGCGTGGCGAAGGGCTTCGTTGTCGGCTACACCAGCGTCTGGGGGCCTCGTCTAGTCAATAATTTCCGCTACGGCCTGACCCGCGACAGCTCCGCTACCAGCGGCGACTCCAACCAGCCGTGGGTTGAAATGCGTGACCTGGGCCAAGATATTGCCTATTCCTATGGCGACACTTCCCCGGTGCACAACATTGTGGATACGGTTGATTGGACGAAAGGTTCGCACAGCCTGCAGTTCGGCATGAATTTCTTGCTCTCGCGACTGTACACCTACAATTACGGGGCCGTTTTCAGCAATGCCCTCACCAATTCCGACTGGGTTTCGCCCGGGGGCTTTGCTAACCTGGACAGCCCTCTCAATCCAGCATGTATCGCCCTGGGAGGTTCAAGTTGCACGGCGGCCGATACCTTCCCAGCCGTCAGCCCCGGCTTCGCTCATAACTATGATTTCCCATTGGCTGCTTTGATGGGTCTTGAGAGCGAAGTTGACGGCGTTTACAACTATGACGTAAGCAGGACGCAAGGAACCGCGCATCCCCAGAATCTGCCCATCCTTCGCCACTGGTCGGTCGACGATTACAACTTCTTTTTCCAGGATACCTGGAAGGTGAAGCGCAACCTCTCGTTCACCTACGGTTTGAATTATCAGCTCATGACGCCGATGACGGAGACCGCCGGACAGGAGGTCGCACCGACCATAAACATGGGCACGTGGTTTAATGAGCGCCGGACAGCCATGCTAGCAGGCGTTCCAGAAAATCAAGTCAATGGCGGCGCGCCTGTTGGTTTCAGCCCCGCGGGTTCGCCGTACGGCCAGCCCGGCTTGTACGGCACCCAGACCAAAAACTTTGCGCCACGGCTGGGCATCGCGTTTTCGCCGCACGCAGACTCTGGTTTCCTGAACAAACTGTTTGGACGAGACCAGACCTCGATTCGCGCGGGCTTCGGCATGTACTACCAGAACTTTGGCCCCGAACTCGCCCAATACTACAGCGCCATGGGCGAGTACGGACTTTCGACCGTAGTTAACAACCCCGCCCAAGATGTGACGGTGGCCACCTCGCCTCGTCTCGGCAATACCTTGGCCGATATGAACTCGATTCCGCTCTCGTTCCTGGGAACATGCTGCACACCGAGCCTGATCCCTCCTGCCACCATCAGCTTCCCACAGGTTCCCCAGCCAGCTCTTGCTATCACGGACGGCGTTGATCAGTCGCTTAAAACTCCCTATTCGTACGCGTTAGACCTCTCCGTGCAACGGCAGTTGCCGGGCAAGATGACGCTTGACGTAGCCTACGTCGGCCACCTCGCGCATCGCCTTCTGGCGCTGGATGACATTGCCGCTCCTGCGAACCTCGTGGATCCGAAATCCGGGATCACTTACTACCAAGCGGCGCGTCAATTGTCTACTTTGGCGCGCCAGAACACTCCCGACAGCGCCATCAGCGCCTCGACGATTGGGCCAACTGCGGCGTATTGGCAAAACATGATGAATCCAGGTTCGGGGACCTACACGCTGTGTTCCACCGGTGCTACGACCAACAACATGCTCGCGGCCATCTATGACGATTTCGGCCCCGGTTGCTTCCTTTACAATGAAACTACCGCGATCTATCTAATCGACGTCTATGGCTTTCCGGTGACTCCGCAGGGAGGCTTGTTCAGCTACTACGATAGCCAGTACTCCTCGCTTTGGACCTGGCGCTCGATTGCGTGGTCGAACTACAACGCGCTCCAGGTCACCCTGGGCAAGCAAATGTCCCACGGTTTGATGTTCCGCTTGAACTACACCTACGCGAAGGCGATGGATGTTGAGTCGATGGCGGAACGCGGCGCCCAGTACCTCACTGACAGCGTGATCAACCCCTGGAGCCCGCGCCAAATGTATGGCCCGAGCGACAGCGATCTGAGACATCAGATCAACGGCTACTGGATCTACCAGTTGCCGTTTGGCAAAGGCAGGGCCTTTGCCGGGAACACCAGCAAATTGGCGGATGCCTTTATTGGCGGCTGGCAGATTGGTGGAACGACGCGCTGGACGTCCGGGTTCCCATTTAGCGTCTACATGTCAGAAGCCGACTTTCCGACCAACTGGGATGAAATGGGATGGGCAGACTTGACTGGTTCACCCATCGGATATGGGACTACCCATAGCAGCGCTACAAACGGAATTCCCCCAGGAACGGTCAACGTGTTCAAGAATCCCAACTGCGTTTCGACCAATAGCGCCCCTTGCGCCGAAAACGCCTTCGGCTTTGCCTACCCCGGAGAGAGCGGCGTCCGCAACCCAATTCGGGGCGACGGTTTCACTTCTACGGACATGAATCTCTCGAAACGGTGGAAGATTACCGAGGGGCAAAGCTTCGAGCTGCGTTGGAGCGTCTTTAATGCGTTCAACAACACTAAGTTTGACATTTACACCATGCAAGACCAGTGGGCTGCACAAAGTACATTTGGAAATTACACGCAAACGCTCACTCAGCCGCGCAGAATGGAATTCGCGGGAATTTACCGCTTCTGATGCCGGAGAAAGCAGGACAGTAAGTTAGGTTGATTGCAATTGATTACTGATGATCTCCAAAACTTATAAAGTGGTGACGGCGCACGCGTCGTCGCCACATAAGTCTTACGATCCTTGCAGTATCCAAAGGAAGCCCGGGACGAAGTTATCTCTCAGCCGCCACATTTGTAGTGGTTTCATCCTCATCTTTCTTCTCCTGACCGCGTTCCCATCTGCCCTCGCCGGGGCTCCTCCCACCGCTGATTGGGTCGTGGTCGTCGCGGTTGCCAACATGTATTCCTCCGCTACGGAAAACGCCGATGTCGTTTCACAAGCCACTCTGGGAAGCAACGTGGCTGTGCTTGAAAAGCGCCATAAGTGGGCCAAAGTCCGCACCGATGATCAATACACCGGCTGGGTGCCCCTTCGAGATCTGCGCAAGTCGAGTGCGCCTTACGGCGCGCCGGGACGCTCGATTCAGGTCGAGAATTTGTTTGCCAATGTTTACCGCGAAACCGATGTGACCGCGCATGCGCCGGTCATCACCGTTCCGTTCGGAACACATCTCGAAGCGATCGACGACGCGCCCGGCAACAACCAGCGCTGGCTCGAGGTTCGTCTGCCAGATGCAAGAATGGCATGGATCCAGCGCAGTGACGTCATTCGCGATCCCAAGCCGCTGACGATCGAGGAATCGATCGAATTGGCGAAGCGATTTCTCGGGATTCCTTACTTATGGGGTGGACGCTCCAGCTATGGATATGACTGCTCGGGATTCACGCAGATGCTGGTGCGCAGCCGCGGCATCATCATGCCGCGCGATGCCGACCTGCAAGCTGCCTGGAGTGGAATGCAAGTCATCGATCGCGAAGAGTTGCGCGCAGGCGATCTTCTGTTTTTCGGGTCCGCGCCAGATAAGATCACCCACACCGCCATGTACATCGGGAACGGCGAGATCATTCACGCCACTACGCACAACAGCCCGGTGATCCAGATCAGCCGCCTCGATGACCAACCGTGGACCCGCATTCTCGTTGCCTGCAGGAGGGTGAAATGAATCGCAGAGAATGGCTCAAGACCAGCGGAGCCTTGGGCGCGAGTAGTATGTTGGCGAATCTCGAAAGCGTGCCTATGCTGGCGGCAGAATCTTCGGGTTGCGTTTGGGAAACAAGTATCACGCGTTTGAAGCTGCGTCACACGTGGACTACTACCATGTCGTCCAGCGAGTATCGCGACACGATCCAAGTCCGTCTCAGCAGCGATGGTGTCGTTGGCGTTGGAGAAGGCGCCCCGATCGTTCGCTATCACGAAAATGCAGAAGGCGGGAAAAAGGCGATTGAGGCAATCATTCCCTTCTTGCAGGGAGTGAATCCCTGGCAGTTTGAAAAAGTCATGACTGAAGTCTCGCGACAGGTGCAGGGGCAATTTGCCGCAAAAGCGGCCCTCAACATCGCTCTAATGGACTGGGTGGGAAAGAGACTGAATGTTCCGCTCTACCGGATGCTAGGGCTGGACCCGTCCGATACTCCGATTACGACTTTTTCCATTGGAATCGATACGCCGGAGACCACGAGGCAGAAGGTGCTCGAAGCAGAAGCGTTCCCGGTCCTCAAGATCAAAGTTGGCCT
>JASHQK010000167.1 GCA_030039195.1 Candidatus Sulfotelmatobacter sp. | reverse complement strand
TACTTTATCGACATTCGAACCCACGGCGAAGTGTACTTCCCCGAAAGAGCCGGGCAAGAGGCGTCCGTCTTTGTTCGGAACATCGACCTCTGTCAGCAAGGTACGCGTGTTGAGATCAATGGCATCGGCCGTTCGCACCACTCGGGCCTTGAACCTCTGGCCGGGGAACTCCTGCAGCGTGATATACGTCTCAGCCCCAACTTTGATGAAAGGCGCATAGGCTTGGGGAACGCTGGTATAAACGCGCAGCGGATCGATGCGGGCAATATCAAAGAGCTCGAAACCAGTAGTTCCGGTCGCCGCCGCACCAGTACCGGCCGCTCCGGTTCCGGCATTGATGAGCGCTCCGGGATCGACGTTGCGCTTGGTGATGACGCCGGAAAATGGAGCGTAGACTTTCTTAAATCCTTCCAGCTGCTCAAGCCGGCGCACATTCGCGTCGGCGGCGGCAAGGTTGGCCTGCGCCTGCTTGTATCCACTGGTCTGTGTATCGGCCTCCTGCGCTGACACGGAATCCGTCTTGCGCAGATTCTCCCACCGCTCCGCGCTAATGCGTGCGAGATCGAGTTGCGCCAGCATTTGCTGACGAGTGGCGCGACTCTGATTCAATTCCTGGTCAACTTCCGGGGTGTCGATTGTGGCCAGCAATTCACCTTCGGTAACGCGGCTGCCGATGTCCTTATACCAGCGCACCAGGTATCCACTGGTTCGCGCGTATATGGGAGAGTTCTCATAAGCGAGCAAAGAGCCGGGCAAGAGAAGTTCTTCGTCCGTTTTCTCCGCCAAGGGATGAACCACGGCGACAGTCGGAATGGTTTCCCGCTCCGTCTCCATGGCCAGAGCGCGTTCGTGAGTGGCGCGTCCGATCAAAGTGATGGCCCCCGCAACGAGCAGAACTATCATAGCGACAGCGACCATGACTAAGGCTTTGCGTGGCGGCGCGGGTGGGACCTCGGGTGGCCTCTGGATCGTCGGCGGCTGATGCCGGGAACGGTCTTCCATGGCGGCGATCTCTTCATCGCGTTGCACCTGAGCGCTGTGCGCGCGCAACGGTTGCTCGGCGCTCGGCCGCTCCCTGTCGGCGCCGTTCGCTCCAGCTTCGTCGTCCACCGTCGATTGTTTTATCTGGCTATCGAAACTCATGCTAGACCCCGATTAACAAAGAACCATAGACATATTCGATTCGATCGTTAAGACTCCGGCTCAACGCCGAGCCTCCCTACGGCCATGCAATATGGCAAACACACTGGGCACGAAAAACAATGTTGCGACCGTGGCAAAGAGCAATCCGCCGATGACGGCGCGTCCCAGCGGAGCATTCTGCTCACCGCCTTCACCGAATCCGAGCGCCATCGGCACCATTCCAATAATCATGGCCAACGCCGTCATCAACACCGGACGCACGCGGGTATAGCCGGCGGCCACGGCGGCGCGCAGCGCAGGAACGCCCTCATCCATCTGCTCGCGCGCAAAGCTGACCATCAGGATCGAGTTTGCCGTCGCCACTCCCATGCACATGACCGCTCCCGTCAACGAAGGTACATTCAGCGTGGTGTGGGTGAGCAGCAGGAACCAGCAAATTCCGGCCAGTGCCCCGGGAAGCGCTGCGATGATGATGAAAGGATCGAGCCAAGATTGAAAATTGATCACGATGAGCAGATAGACAAGCACGATCGCGCCGACTAATCCCATGCCCAGCCCCACAAACGATGATTGCATAGTCGCGACCTGTCCCCTGACTACGATGTGCGTGCCTCGCGGCAAATGGCCATCGAATGTCTTCAGCACCTTATTTGTATCGGCGGCGACGGAACCCAGATCACGATCCTGCGTGCTGCCGTATACATCGATGACCGGTTGAACGTTCCAATGATTTACGGTCGCGGGCCGGACGGTGGGTGTGATCTGCACCAGATTCCCCATCAATTGTTGCCCTTGCTGTGAACCAACCGGAATGTTCATGAGATCCTGCAGGCTTGTCATCCGGTATTGCGGCGACTGCACCGCGATTTGATACGTCACTTCATTGCGCGGATTCAGCCAGAAGTTCGGCGCTGTTTGAAAGCTGCCACTCAGAGAAACGAGCGCATTCTGCGCCACTTGCCCCGCCGTGAGTCCGACTTGAGTCGCCCGGGTCCGCTCGATATCCATGTACAGCGTGGGCAGGGACATCAACTGCTGCACATGCACGTCGGCGGTGCCAGGAATGTGACGCATTTTATTCGCGATTTGCTGTGCAATGATGTAATTGCTCTGCAGGTTCGTGCCCACCACCTGCACGTCGATGGGAGCGGGCAGGCCGAAGTTCAGGATCTGCGTCACGATGTCGGCGGGCTGGAAGAAAAACTCCACGCTCGGGAAATGCCGGGGCAAGTATTCGCGCAGATGGCGCATCAGAGCGGCGGTGGGAACATGATGCTCCGGATCGAGAGCGATCAGAATCTCGGCATCGCTGCTGCCAATGGTTCCATTCGAACTGTAAGACTGATTAATGCCGGAGTTGGGTAGGCCGATATTGTCGAGAATCGTTTGCAGCTGTCCTTGCGGAATTTCCTGGCGCAGGGCGGCTTCGATCTCGTCGCACAAGCGCGCTGTTTCTTCGACGCGCAATCCTGCCCGGGCGCGGATATGCAGCTTGAGCAAGCCAGCGTCGACGTTCGGAAAAAAGTCCTGTCCGAGGAAGGAATACAGCCCCAGCGAGAATACGCAGAAGGCAAGGAAGCAGAATACGAACAGACCTTTGTGCTCGAGGGTCGTTTCCAGCAGCGCCTCGTAGCCGCGGCGGAAATCCTCAAACTTGCGTTCAAAGCCACGCTGGAAGCGGCCCAGCAAGGTCTTGGCTCCAGCCGCGCGGTGCTCATGCCCGCGCATGATGTACATCACCAGAGTGGGAATTAACGTGCGCGAGAGCAGATAACTCGCCAGCATGGCGAAGCTCACAGCTTCGGCCAAAGGCACGAAGAGAAATTTCGCCACGCCGGTCAGAAAGAACATGGGCACAAAAACGATGCAGATGCTGAGCGTCGATACGAAAGCGGGCACCGCGATCTGCTGCGCTCCATCGAGAATGGCCTGTCGCATCTCCTTGCCCATGGCCAGGTTTCGCTCGATGTTCTCGATCTCCACGGTAGCGTCATCGACCAGGATGCCAACAGCGAGGGCCAGCCCGCCCAGGGTCATGATGTTGATGGTCTGGCCGATCGCGCCCAGCAGAATGATCGAAACAAAAATGGAAAGTGGGATCGAGATGGAAATGACAATCGTAGGACGCCAGTCACCCAGAAAAATGAGAATCATCACCGCCGTGAGCACCGCTGCAATGATGGCTTCCCGGATAACGCCCTCAATCGAGGCCCGCACAAACAGCGACTGATCGAACAGTGAGCTGATTTTCAGTTCCGGCGGCAAAGTTTGTACCGCCTGCTGGACGATACTCTTGATTCCAGCGACGATCTGCAGAGTCGATGCGTTGCCGTTCTTGTAAATCGACATCAAGGCGCCGCGGTTCCCGTCCTGGCGCACGATATTGGTCTGCGGCGCGAAGCCATCGCGGATGTGAGCGATGTCGCGCATGTAGAGGGTGGCGCCATTCACCGTCTTGACGGGAAGATCGTTCAGTTCGGCGATTGTCTCCGGCGTTCCGTTCATCTCCACGTCATATTCGACCGGGCCCATTTTGATTGTGCCTGTCGGAAGAATGATGTTCTGCGCATTGACGGCATTGACGATATCGTTGGGAGACAGCCCGTACGCCTGCAGCTTGGGAAGATCCAGGTCCACTTGAACCTGGCGGATCTTGCCGCCATACGGATATGGAGTAGCGGCTCCGGGAACGGTCGCCAGAAAAGTTCGCAAAAAGTTTTGCCCCAGGTCGAACAGCTGCTGCTCGGCCAAAGTTTTGCTGCTCAGACCGAGCTGAATGATCGGAGTGGTCGAAGCGCTGTAGCTGATCACCAGGGGTGGCGTGGTTCCCGGCGGCAAGCCGCGCACTGTGGTCTGGCAGATGGCGGTGATTTGAGCGACGGCGCCGTTGACATCAGTACCGGGGCGAAAAAATACCTTAATGACTCCCAGCCCGTAGACCGACTGTGATTCCATGTGCTCAATATTGTTGACTGTCGTCGTGATGCCGCGCTCGGAGTTGGCCACAATGCGATCGGCCATGTCCTGGGGGGACATCCCCGCGTAGAACCACAGCACGGATACGACGGGGATATTGATTTCAGGAAAGATGTCAGTGGGAGTGCGAAGGATCGTAATCGGCGTCAGGATGATAATGACGAGCGCCATCACGATGAACGTATAAGGACGTCGAAGTGCTAGGGCAACGATCCACATGAGGAAACGCCAGAATTGCTACAAACCGCGGACATTGACTGTCGTGCAAAGCCCGCTCCCACAAGAAAGAATAGATTCGATACTATCCGTATCGGATTCTAATTACAACGAAGCAATTATATGCTAACGTAACCATATGCACCAGAACTCGGTAGCCGGCGGACACGGCCGGAACGGGAATGGCAAGCGCCCTCCAGGGCGTCCGCGCAGCGAGCACGCGCGGCTGGCGATCCTGCGCAGCACGCTCAAACTGCTGCAGGAGAATGGTTTTTCCGAGTTCACGATCGAGGAAGTCGCCGAACGGGCGGCGGTGGGCAAAGCGACTGTTTATCGCTGGTGGCCGAACAAGGGTGCGTTAATCGCAGACGCTTTTGCCAACAGCGCGACGCCGAATCTGCATTTCCCAGATACCGGATGGATCGACAAAGACATGAGCCAGCAGATGCGCCAGTTGGTCAGGGTTTTCAGCGGACCTCAAGGGCGCATCGTATCTGCGATTCTCGGCGCGGGACAGAGCGATCCGGAACTAATCGAGGCCTTTCGCGAACGCTTTCTGAAACCGCGGCGACGCGAGGCGTATACGACGTTGCGGCGCGCCATCGTGCGCGGCGAGCTGCGTCGGGATGTGGATCCGGACCTGCTTCTCGATTCTTTGTACGGACCAATCTACATGCGGTTTCTCATCCGCCATGATCGCTTGACGCCGGAATTTGTTGATCGCCTCTGCGCTCTTGTCCTTGCCGGCGCGCGACCCCGCCACAAGAGCGGATCAAGAGCGCGTCGCGCAAGGCCCCGGCCGCCCAAGCCTCGCCACTGAGGTTTATCCCTTTACCGCCGAACGGATCTTCGGTGTTCCTGCGACCGCGGCCTTCAATTCCGCGTCGGTTTCCGTCAATTGCAGAACTTTGCGGGTCATCTGCTCATCAATTTCCGGAGCTTTGCGAATGTCCACCGGATAACGCACCAGCAGCTCGAGTCCTGCGTCAGCGAACTGCAGCCTGGCTTCGGGCTTGGGCGTAGCAACCTGAATATCCACGCGCCGTTCAATGGTCGCGTGCTGTCGTTCGATCTGGTCGCGATATTTCGAATACACCGCATCCACAGCCGAAATCAGCTTCTCCTGCGCAGCTTTGTGGTTCCCAGCCGGCGCAATGTTGACCACCACCTCGTGCCATGCATACTCCGTTCCCGGGATCTGCTTGAACAGGGGCGTGCCCGCCTGAAAGAGAACAGAATTCGAGAACACAACGATCCTTCCCGTGGGATAGAGATCCAGTCCGGTGCCTGCGAGTTCCATCAGATAGAGCCGAACCAGGCCAATATCGACTACGTCGCCGGTCACTCCAGCAACACTGATCCGGTCGCCGACGCGGATGCCATAGCGTCCGATGATAAAAAAGTAGGCTGCAACGGAGAGCAGCAGCGCTTGCAGACCAACGGCGATGCCGGCCGTGATGAATCCCGCAAAAGTGGCCAGGGAGCTGAATTCACTGACGAATCCCAAGGTCAGCACAATGGCGATCAAGAAACCGATGACAACCCGCCGCATTACCAGAAATTGCCTGCGCCGGCGGGGATCGCCGATATAGCGAAAGGTGATGCGCCGCCAGATTTCAGAAAGAACCAGGATCACGACCAACGCAATCGCGATTCCCACAATGCGCAGCAGCACGGAGCGGAGTATGTATTTCGACTCGCGGCCGATCGATTCGCGCCATTGATCAAAGTTCGTCTTGGCATCGTTCAGAACGATCATCTCCTGGCTCAGCGGGAGAAGCGCATCGGAAAGCTGCTTGAAGCGCTGGGTGAGAGCCCGAAATGTCTGCTGTTCTGTATCCAGTTGCTGGGCCGCGGTCGCGGGCGGCTGATTCGCCAGTTGCTGGCTCTGCTGCATGGTCAGACGCAGCGCGCTTCGCAACGGTGTGCGGAGTTGATCGGCAACGTCGCGAGTGTCATCGGTTTCCCGGATCAATCCGTCGATCTGGTGCATGGCGGTCATGTAGTCGTAAAGAGTCATGACCTCGCTGATCAGGCCGCCGGAGTTGGCGAGCGTAGGCTTGGCCGAGGTGGAAGCCGGATTGGATGTGGTTTTCTGCGAAGTGGACGAGGTACCGAGAACTTCGGGAATGGAGCGGGCAAGCTGGTTGACAGCACCTTCCAGCCCACCGGAGATCTCACCGTTCGTTTCCACGAAAGATGCCATCTTCTGAATGGCGTCGAGCAAGGCCTTTTGCAGCTCCAGTTCGCTCTGGAGAGCGTCGTGCTGCGACATCAAGGCGCGGCGTTTTGCGTATGGAGCGCGCGGAATCTGCCCCTCCAGCGTCTTGATCTGCGATTGCAATTGATCGATTTGCGCGGTGGTCCTGGCTTCCAGTTGCTGCAGGTTCTGCTCTTGCGTCGTTTCACTGGATGGCTGATTCCCGGCAGCTTTCTCTTGCGCGGTGATGATCGCCGTCTCGGCCTTTGCCGACTGAAACGCGAGCCGCACTGCTTGCTCACCCACGCTTTTCGTGTTGTCCTGATAAATCGTGTCGCTGGGCAGCCCGACGGACTGGACTCCCGTTGTGGCATGACGATACCAGCTGATGACTTCATTTAAGTTGTGGAGTATGGCAGAGTCCTGGAGCGAGAGCGGAGGCAAGAGATTCGCCTGGGTTTGGGCGGTGTGCGAAGTTGCCGGAGTTTGCGAGGCTGGCGGACCTGATTGAGACGGAGCTTTCGGTGGCTGCGAAGGCTTTGCGGCTTGCGCCCACAGAACCGTGCCGCCGAGCAGCGACAATCCCACTCTCGCCTTGATCCCGCCGGCGACGTGCCAGGGATTGTGAGATGAGGCGTGCTTCCCGCTGACGACGCATCCTGGAGCCGACTCGAAACCGACTCTATCCACAATCGAAGACAGGTGCTTCGGAATCCAATTCAATATGCGCGCTCCCAAACGTCTGGTTCGTTTCGTCATCATCATCCAATTGATTCTGTTCGTAACGCATCTCCTC
>JASHQK010000166.1 GCA_030039195.1 Candidatus Sulfotelmatobacter sp. | reverse complement strand
GATCGCGCCACCGTCTCTTCGATCGCGCTCCAATTCGCAACGCGATAATTGCCCGGCTCTGAACCCTCCCACGCGAGTTCCCAATTTCCCACACGCTGCTCTCGGTAGAAATCCGTGCCAGTCCCGACAATCTCATATCGAATCCGAGTATCGACCCGGCTTGGCGCAGAATCGGATGAAGACCGGTCGATTGCAAGCCGTGTGATCTGAAATTCCGCCGTGATGATCCGCGAGAAAGAGCCGAGCCACGCCTGCAGTTGGCGAAAAAACGCTTCGCGGCTCACCAGGTTGTCGCGCTCAAACCGATTGCGTCGAATTTCCAGAAGCGAATCCGAACGCAGCACTTCCGACTCGCTCGGTTGCAATGGAACTCCCGAGAAACTGGCGGTCAAAGAATTTGCAATTGCCTCGAGGTTTGAAGGCGAGTGGCTCAGCCCTGCGCTCCAGTTGGCAAGCACCGCCGCAATTTCCTGCGCGTACTTCTCCGAGACGAACTCATCCAGTCCGGGCTGCACCCTTCGCAAAACGGCATCGAGTGGGCGCTCGCTGCGATAGTGAGGTTTGACCCGAAATCGAGTTTCATTCCAGACCGCTTGCGCCGCAGGTTGGGGCGCCTGCGGTGGAAATGGAGGAAATGCGAATCTCCACCAGAAGTTCGGGATCAGAGTGGCTCCCGCGCCCTGACAGAAGCGAACCAGAAAATCGCGGCGGTCAAGCTGACTAAATGTGTGTGGTTTTCGTCTCCGGCTCAGACAGATGCCTCTGCGAATGGTGTGGCTCCGAACCTAACATCCCCAATTCGGAGGGTCAAGGAGCGGTCAGACCCAAAGCTGACAAGCTTCCCATGCCGATTCATTTCTTCAGCCGCACCTGAACCCGCGTTCCTTCGGGCAGCTTTCCGGTTGTCAGTTCGATCAATCCATTGCGGACAACACCTTCAAATTCGCGCTGAGTGTCCGATGGAATCCCGCCCAAGGAAAGCTTGGACGGGACGCCCCCTGCGGCTTGCGCGGACGGGGGCGTCCGCGCCACACGACCCGTACCCTTATCCATTGCGGCGTTGGCGAGGCGGTCGGCTTCCTGATTATTCTCACGCAGCGCGTGTCCTATCGAGAACCAGTCGAGCTGCGCAATTAGTTCTTTCGCGCGCGCATGCAGATCCTGAAGCGTTGGATTCTTGACCTTGTAAATGCCTTTGATCTGGCGCACCAGCAACTCGGAATCACTGATGAGCTTCAGCGCCTTAGGACCGTGTTCGAGCGCGTACTCCAGTGCCGCGATCAGTCCCTGATATTCCGCGAAGTTGTTGGTCTGATGTCCGAGATATTCGCTGAGCGCGGCGACTTTGCGCCCCGATTCGTCTTTGATCACGACGCCATATCCGGCCGGCCCGGGATTGCCGCGTGCCCCGCCATCGCTATGGGCGATTAGATAATGTGCCGGAGGGTTATCGCGCGAGTCAAAAAGTTGCGTCGTGGAGTGCGGAGGAACCATCGTTTGAGTTTACAACGGCGTCTCTGCGCGGCCTTGTGTTCTCTGTGGTGGGTAGTGTAATCAACCACAAAGGCTATCTCCCGGCGGCGAGTCGCGTAGCTAGCCTCGGCGGCAGCTTCGCGCTGAAGATGCGGTCCTGTGCCACTTTCAGGTTGTAAGGCGTGCGATGAAAATGTACGACCTGCGCGTCGCTGTCGAACAACGCGAAGGCAGCGCGCCAATCGCCGTCCCGCGGCTGACCGACCGATCCGGGATTGATCAGGTAGCGTGTCGAAGCTTTGAGTTGCAGCGCGACCGATTCCGGCTGGCCGAAGGTGCGGTACTCGGGACGGAAGCCGTCCGCCGCGGAACCGTTGGCAAAGAATCCACCTTGCATGTGAGTGTGGCCGAAAAAAGTCACCGGCACGCTGAGCGTGATCAGCGGCGCCAGCGCGTCGCCCAGCGAAACCACATATTCATCTTCATCAATCGGCGAGCCGTGAACTAGCTGCACATCTGGCATGTCAGGCAGAGTAACAGGGCCGTGTGGCAAAGCGCGCAACCACTCCAGATTCTCGGGAGTCAGTTCATCGCGGGTCCAGATGGCGGCAGCAGCAGCCATGGGGTTAAATTCGTCGAGGTCGATCAGTCCGGTCACAGCTTTGTCGTGATTGCCGCGGACGAAAATCTTCCCCAGCGCGCGTGATCGTTCGCTGACTTCATTGGGGCTGGCGCCGTATCCCACAATGTCGCCGAGATTGACAACGAGATCGTGCGCGGGAGCCGCGGCGAGGCAGGCATCGAGCGCTTCTAGGTTGGCATGAATGTCGCTAAGCAAAAGTATGCGCAAGAAGACACCGAGCAAATTCGGGATTATAGACGAAACACCGCTCAGATGCGCCGGTCGGTTGCGCGGGTAGTGTCCTGAATTCACTCAACAAGACAGGAGGGAACATGAAGCCCGTAAACCCGCTGGGTTCCTTCGTCTGCCCTCGTGCCCTTTGTGGTTGATTTGGGACGCCGCGGTTGCGCGAGAAGCCTTGATGTCACGAATTCGATACAACATCGCCGCAGGGCCCTTATTTGTTAATTACCGGGCATCTCGCCCAATGTCCCCCAGACACTTCGATCAGCGGCGGCAAAGTTCGTACGCATTCCTCTACGCGGAATTGGCAGCGTGGTTCGAACGCGCAACCGGGCGGCAGAGCTTGCAGCGGGGGAACTGTCCCCGCAATCGTTTCCAGCGGGCGGCTGCGATCGGTGGTGAGATCCGGAACCGCATGCAAAAGTCCGCGCGTGTAGGGATGGGCGGGATTGCTGAAGACATCGCGCCTGCTGCCGAGTTCCACCAGCGCGCCGGCGTACATCACCGCGACCCGATCGGCGACCTGCGACACGACAGCGAAATCGTGCGAGATAAAGAGCATGGCTAATTTGAACCTGGCTCGCAGTTCGGCGAGCAGATCGAGAATCTGCGCCTGGATGGTCACGTCGAGCGCAGTCGTGGGCTCGTCAGCGATCAGCAACTGCGGACGGTTCACGATGGCCATGGCGATCATCACGCGCTGCCGCATGCCTCCGGAAAGCTGATGCGGATAATCGCGGGCCCGCCGCGCGGGATCTGGAATGGCTACGTCGTTCATGGCTTCGATGGCGCGGTCGTGAGCCTCGCGCTTTGAAATTGGCTGATGGGCCAGCAGCGCTTCCGCGATCTGATCGCCGACGCGCATGACGGGATTGAGAGCGGTCATCGGTTCCTGGAAAATCATGGCGATGCGCGCACCGCGCAACTGGCGCATCGATTCGTCGTCAAGGACAGGAAGGTTGCGCGTGGCGCCGTTTTCGGCAAAGAAAATTTCGCCGGAAACGAGCGCCTGCGGCGGTAACAGGCGCATGATCGCGAGTGAAGTCAGTGATTTTCCCGAGCCCGATTCGCCCAGCAGGCCGAGAACTTCGCCGCACCCAATCAAAAAGCTCACATCGCGCACGGCCTGCAAAACGCTAGACTTCTCCACGCCGTTGTTTTCCCCGCTCTGCGCGGGAAATGCGATGTTCAGATGGCGGACCTCAAGCAACGGAGCCACGAACCCCATGGTAGCAATTCGGCCGCAATTCGCGCCAAACTGCGCTTCGGCTAACGCATGAGCCAGCCCACAGCAACTGCGGCAATCGCAAGTTTTACCAGCCAGCCGGTGGCATAGGAAACCACAAAAACGCGGTGCAGTTTCATGAAAGCCGCATTGGTCAGAATCAAGGGCAACGGCCCAATCAGCCAGATCGCAAACCCTAACTTGAGCGCTCCTGCTGTGGAATGGAGACTGAGCATCGCGCAGAGATAAGCAAAAGCTCCGCAGGTCAGAAACGGCAGTGGACTGGTAAGCGCGATGGCTACGCTTTCATTCCCTTTGCGCCAGATCTCAGGATACGTGAATCGCCGATGCAGCCAATCGCCCGCGAAAAACCAGTCTGTCAGCGATGTGACTACGCCGGCAGCAATCGTCACAAGTACCAGCCGCATCCAGTTCATCGAGTCGTGCCTCCGTTCGACCGATAGTACGCCCGACGCGCCTATTGTCCTAGAATTAGCCGCAGGCTATTCTCGCCGTCCCCGATCAGGACAGCAGGAACCCTGAATCTTGCGTGCGGGTCGCCGCATCTCTTACATTACATTGATGAGCAAGATTCACATTCCTACGCCGTTGCGGCAATATGTGGGCAAGCAGCCTGCAGTCGAGGTTCGCGGTGCGACCGTCGGCGAAGCCATGAAAGCGCTGGTCGCGCAGCATCCCGATTTGCGCAAGCACCTCTATACTGAGGAGGGCAAGTTGCGCGCGTTTGTGAACCTGTATGTGAATGACGAAGACATTCGCTACCTGCAGAAAGAAGCAACCGCTCTGAAGGATGGCGACCAGATCTCGATTGTGCCTTCGATCGCAGGCGGAGCGACGTAGGGTGAGTTTCGATGAGCTGGGCGTGCATGGGAAGCGACCTCCGCGGCTAAAGCCGGGTTCTCCAGTTGATCCTGACGGCACGACTGAAGTCGTGCCCTTCCCGTATTCAGTCTAGGAACACACGAGTAGGCAAGTACCGAGGGACTTTATGGCTACCACAACAGAAATTCCAGTCACGCTGAACAAAGACGAAATCCTCCGCTACTCGCGGCATCTGATCATGCCCGAGGTCGGCATGGAGGGCCAGCAGAAA
Organism: Candidatus Sulfotelmatobacter sp.; assembly: GCA_030039195.1. Lineage (GTDB taxonomy): Bacteria > Acidobacteriota > Terriglobia > Terriglobales > Acidobacteriaceae > Sulfotelmatobacter. Next base: position 6,458 of record JASHQK010000166.1, on the reverse strand, counting down.
CTGAAAGCGGCCCGGGTGTTGTGCATCGGTACCGGCGGATTGGGATCGCCGCTCGCGCTCTATCTCGCGGCAGCCGGCGTGGGCACGCTCGGCCTGGTTGACTTCGATGTCGTCGACTACACCAACCTGCAGCGGCAGATCATCCACTCAACCGCCGACGTGGGACGCAAAAAGCTCGATTCTGCGGCAGAAAAGCTGAAGGGGATCAATCCATTTCTCAATCTGAAAACGTTCGATGCCAAGCTGACCAGTGAAAATGCGCTCGAGATCTTTCGCGATTTCGACATCATCGCCGACGGCACCGACAACTTTCCCACCCGATATCTCGTCAACGATGCCTGCGTGCTGACCGGCAAGCCAAATGTCTACGGATCGATTTTCCGATTCGAAGGCCAAGCCAGCGTGTTCGCAACCGAAGACGGCCCGTGCTATCGCTGCTTGTATCCAGAACCGCCACCGCCCGGCCTGGTGCCCTCATGCGCCGAAGGCGGCGTGCTCGGAATTCTGCCTGGTCTCGTGGGCGTGATGCAGGCCACGGAAGTCATCAAGCTGATTCTCGGAGTCGGCGAGCCGCTGATCGGCCGGCTGCTGCTGGTCGACGCACTCGGCATGAAGTTCCGCGAACTCAAGCTGCGCAAAAATCCGGATTGCCCGGCCTGCGGCACGCATCCGACCGTCACGAAGCTGATAGACTACAACGAGTTTTGCGGCATTCGTGGAGAGGAGAAGCCGGTGTCGAACGGGGTTCCAGAAATTCAGGTCGAAGAATTAAAGCGGCGGTTGGACGCGAAGGACGATTTGTTTGTCCTCGATGTGCGCGAGCCGCACGAATATCAGATCTGCAATCTCGGCGGATATCTGATTCCGCTGAACGATCTGCCGAAGCGGGTCAGTGAGCTGGATTCGAGCCGGGAAATCGTGGTCCATTGCAAGATGGGCGGACGCAGCGCCAAAGCTGTGGCCTTCCTGCAGCAGGCAGGATTCAAGAAAGTGCTGAATCTTACCGGCGGAATTACGGCGTGGTCGGATCGCGTCGATCCCAGAGTGCCGAAGTACTGAAGCAGAGATCAGGGTCCGGATGCAATGAGGAGCGCGAAAGCGCTCCTCTTTTTCTGGGCTCCCCTGGCCTGCACGTCACCATCCCCGCGGGCTCATTACGGGAGCCGGATGAATGCGAACTCGTTGTCAGACGGTCCTTTCCGGCGCATAATGATCGGTTTCCCTCGGAGATCTCCCCTCAACTCAGTCGGGACAGGAGATTTTTCATGAAGAGAGCCTCTTCGATATTTCTTCTATTACTACTAGTATCGGGTATCGCTATTTCTCAGACGAATCAAACCCCAGCCACTTCCAACTCGGCGCAGCCTGCGGCCCAGCCGCCCGGAACGCCGCAAGCCGCCACACAATCGGCTCCAGCCCAACAACCTGCATCACCATCAGGACCCGCAAATTACATCTCAACCAAGGGCTTTGTGCTGGAGGACGGAACTCCAGTGAAGTTGCGCATCAATCGGACCGTCTCTTCCGCCGACGCTCACGTGGGCGACACGATCGACTTCGAAGTCCTCGAAGATGTCAGCCTCAACGGAACCCTGGTGATTCCAAAAGGAGGACTAGCGTTCGCCACCGTCACTGAGGCGCAGGCCAAACGCAGGATGGCTCGCGGCGGAAAGCTCGACATCAACATTGACAACGTCAAACTGGTAGACGGCGACAAAGCTGCACTGCGGGCTGTCAAGGATCTCAACGGCGGTGGCCACACTGGAGCTATGGTGGGCGGCATGGTAGCCACCAGTCTCGTGTTTTTCCCGGCCGCACCTTTTTTCCTGTTCATGCACGGCAAGGACATCACCATACCAAAGGGAACCGAGATTACCGCTTACATCAATGGCGACATGAAGCTTGACCTGGCGAAATTTCAGCCCGCCGCCCCTCCGACCACGGTCGCTACGTCCGGGAAACTGCAACTCGAATCGCAGCCGCCGGGGGCCGACATCGAAATTGACGGCAGCTTTGTCGGCAATACCCCGTCTGAAATTGAGGTTGCCGAAGGCGAGCATACCGTGACCGTGAAGAAAGCAGGATTCAAAGATTGGGAACGCAAGCTGAAGGTCAGCGGCGGCAGCAACGTCAGCCTCAGTGCCGAGTTGGAAAAACAAGACAGTCAGCCCAATGCTGATTCCGCACCAAAATAAACCGGCGAAACGCTATGCGAAAACGGCCACTCTTCCTCTGCCTCTACCTGCCGACGCTCGGTCTTCTCTCCTCACTCGCTGCAGCCCAGCAGCCCGCGGCAACGGCAACGCAGAATCAGGCAGCTTCGGAAAATGACGGCCGCGCCTATTCCGGGATGTACACCTTCTTAAAAGACGGCGAATTCCTGCAGCTTTCGGTCGAGGACCATGACCGCGTCAGCGGCTTCATTTCCCGGTATGAAGACGAAGATAACGAGTCGGGAAGCTTTATCGATCAATTCTTCAAGACGGCAAAGCTCGACGGCAGTAAGTTGAGCTTCACCACGAAAACTGTTCATGCAGTGTGGTTCGATTTCAACGGAACGGTGGAGCGCGGCGAGGGCAAGAATCCCGGCGATGAAGCCTACTACGTTCTGAAGGGTACGTTGACTACGAATTCCACCGACGCGGAAGGCAAAATCTCATCCCAGAAACGCGAAGTCGAGTTCAAGAGTTTTCCGCGCGGCATATCTGGGCAAGAACACCAATGACAAGGGACTGGAATGGGAGCTGTTGGCGGGGGATGACCTACTGTCCCGCACGCGCGGGGGAGAAACTCAAGCGGCCGGCAGCCGGTTTCTTCGCCACGGCTCGGTCCTCCCCGTAAACCAGGTCAGGACCGCCGCCGGAAATCGAAGATGCGTCGGCCAACGCCGCTGCCAGCGCCTTATACGAACGGCTGATCTCAAGATTTTCCTGCAGAACAACTGGCGCGCCGTGATCAATGGCGGGCGAAACCGAATGGAACGCATTCGGCACTTTCCATAGAACTTTGCAGCTGGTCGCGTGCTCGACATCTTCGTCGGTGAAGCCCGGAATCTTCTTATACCGATTGAGGACAATCCGCAGACGGTCGCGCTCGCTGCCCTCTTCCAGGAATGTGTGAATCCGTCCCACGCTCCAGAGCGAAACCACGTCGGTCTGCGCGACCACCAACACTGCATTCGACAGATCAGAAAGCAAGCGCGTCATGGGATCAAGACGGCTCGATCCATCCACCACCACAAAGCGGTAGTGATTCACTAGAAAATCGAACAGCCGGGCCAGTTCCCCCGGCGTAGGTTCGTTGGTGTAGGGCTGCTGCGGCCCGGCCAGCAGATGCAGACCTTCTTTGGTTGGCGTCATCAGGCCCTCGAGCAACTGAACATCCATGCGATGCAGATTCTGAAGTGCGTCCAGCACTCCAAACTGGGGCCGCAAATTCAGATGCAGGGCTGCATGCCCGATGGGGGCGAAGTCGATCAGGACCACATCACCATGAGATTGCTGCAGCGCCAGGGCGGTGTTTACCGCGGCTGTGGTGCATCCCGATCCGCCTTTTGCACTCAGGAACGTCAGCACGCGCGCTTTTCCGGCAACACCCGGAGTGCGTGTGCGCATGGAGGAAAACCGGGTCAGTGCCTCCAGCAACGCATCCGATCCACCCGCGTGGTCCACGTACTCGCCGGCTCCGGCGCGCATGCTGGCCACGATGTTGGCCGGGTGCGTCATCTCGCCATTGGCGAAAATGGCAATTTGCAGAGTTGTCGCTCGGATCAGTTCAATGGCGCGGACGGCGCGCTGCGGATCATGGGTCGGTACGTCAACGATGACGACTTCCGCTCGCGATTCCTGAAGCTGCCGCAGAATTTCATCGGTGGGAGTTAGCGGGTACCCGATATGCGTAAAAACCGCGCGTCCGAGGCGGGTTGCCTCCAAACGAGTCTGCAACGCAGATAAGTGCTCTCGGTCCTCGGTCACGAGGGCGACGCCGATCCCATGCATAACGAGGTTCTCGCTGATTTCTCTCGGTGTTTGCATGTTAGAAAGAGAACACAACTCCCGCTAGTGACCTAAGTAACCAAACCGGACCGAAGCATGCTGCTGGCGTACATTACCCGGAGTGCTTGAGGGCCTAATTGGGGGGAACTATAAGGGAACACCTCAGAAGCCTTGGCCTCCGATGCACGCCATTGTATGACAAGAGACTCCCCTTGGGAAGCCACGAAAGAGCCATTTATCCACAGAAAATGGTTTGTGGCCCAGATCGCCGCGGCAGCTTTAGCCCTGGACGCCATGCGTGCCCGCTGGTTCCGTGGTGCGAGTTTCTTCCTCGTGAGGATGAAGCGCAGCCACGCGGGCTGTGCGCGCCGAAGATTCGCCTGGATCTGCAAGGTATTCGTAGCTGTCGAAACGAACCGCAATGCCGACTCGCGGCCCAGCCGGAGTTCGATGCTCGGAAATCTGAGCCCGGCTGACAGCGGGATTCACGACCCGCAGGACGCGGCCTCGGCAGCGCACGCGCATGCTCTCGCCCAGCGTGATTTCCGATGGCATCCGCAGCGTGAGCTCAATCTCACTGCCTTCCGCAGCCGTCGCGTCAGTAAACAGGAACACGCCGCGTGAGCTGAGATCCTGCGTGAATCCGGCGCCCTCAGTTTCACCCGAGCACCCCCGTAGAGAAACGGGCAGAAGAAAGGAAAACCTTTGTCCGACGCGGCGTTCAACCCGAACTGGAGGAGCGGTCATGGTAGGCCTCACCTGTGCGGAGTTGCCCCGGCTAAGCGCAAACGGATACTCTAGCGCATCCCGCCCGGCAAAGAAAGCAGGAAATTCCTGGGTAGTGGTGCAGTTGCCTGTCCTCCTGAGCAAGCCTCTTTTGCGCGGCGAAGGATCTGGGCGAGCCGCGCGTTCGGCTCGCTTCCTAATCAGAGTGCACGGTAATGCCCCCTTGCCCTTTGTGGTTAATCAGGACGACGACAGCCGCTTTTCCAGCAGCACGACCGCGTGCGCAATGGCGGCATGGTCGAGATTCAGTCCCTCGGGCGTTTTCGCCTTCAGCCCGACGCATTCGCGCGTGATGCCTAACAACTCCGCGACACGCGTGCGAATGGCACTCGAATGCGGGCCAATTTTCGGAGCGGCCAGAATCAGGCTGGCATCGACATTGCCAACCGAGTAACCTGCCTCGTGCACGCGTTTCAAAGCTTCGCGCAGAAAGATGACCGAATCTGCGCCCTTCCATTTCGGATCCGACGGTGGAAACAACGCCCCGATATCAGGCGCGGCGATCGCACCGAGCAGGGCGTCGGTGATGGCGTGCAGCAACACGTCTCCGTCGGAATGGCCACCGAGGCCCTGGTCGTGCTCGAGCGTCACTCCCCCGATTTTCAGCGGAATGCCGGCACGGAATTCGTGCGAGTCAAACCCGTAGCCGATGCGGGTGGTCGGTCGTCGGTCGTCAGTCGTTGACATCAGATTCGTTTATCCCGCGCCTCTGTGGCCCTCCGTGCCCCCTGTGGTCGAACATCCGGGCACGGCGAGCACAGATTGATCCTGGGTCAGGCTTCGCTGCGCGCGTGGCTCATTTCCGCAAATAAAACTCGGCCAGTTCCATGTCCGATGGCGTAGTGATCTTGATGTTCCGCGGCGAACCCATCACGACCGCAACCTCGTGTCCTGCGCGTTCGGCCAGCGAAGCTTCATCTGTTCCCGCAAATCCATCAGCCGCGGCCTCGTCGAATGCTTGCTTCAGAATGCGGTAGCGAAATCCCTGCGGCGTTTGTGCCAGAACGATGCCCGCGCGCGGAATCGTCGCTTTGATGATCGCGCCATCGGCCGTGCGTTCGACCTGCTTCACGGTATCGACGGCGGGCATCGCGGCGATCGCCGCTCCATATTTCTGCGCCGCGTCGATGACTTCGTGAATGATCTCCGCCGTCACAAATGGCCGCACCGCATCATGCACCAGAACAATATCGTCGGCTTCTGCCGCAATCTGGTTGAGCGCGTTCTGAACGGACTGTTGCCGATGCTCGCCTCCAACGACCAACTCGATTCTTTTCCCGCGGAGATCGGGAGCCTCGCGATTCAGGCGCTCGCGAAATCCCTCCACTTCGTTTTCCCGCAGAGCAATCCATATCTCGTTGACCGCTTCAACCCCCGCGAACTTGCGCAACGTGTGCACGAGGATCGGCGTGCCCCCGAGTTCGGTGAATTGCTTGGAGGGTTGCGCCTTTTTCCCCTTCGCGTCTTTGCTGCTTGAAACGAGCGCACTGGGCACCGGCGCCATGCGCGTGCCCAGACCGGCAGCGGGAATGATGACGATGACCTTCATTCCGGGCTGTCAGTATACGAGCGCGAAACGACTGAGTTCAAATACGGGCGGGTTGCTGATGAGAATGCGAGCCCGCGAAGAGGAGCTTATCTTCAGCACTGGAAGGATGGTTCACACCGGAAATTGAA
>JASHQK010000165.1 GCA_030039195.1 Candidatus Sulfotelmatobacter sp. | reverse complement strand
GCAATCTGCGCGGCTTTGTCGTATCCCACCTTCGGGGCCAGCGCCGTGACCAGCATCAGCGAGTTCTTTACGTACGAGTCAACTTTCTCCCGATCGACTTCGATGCCTTTGATCATGTACTCGACGTATCCGTGGCAGGCGTCAGTAATGAGCGTGACGGAGTGCAGGAAGTTGTAAATGATGACCGGCTTGAAGACATTGAGCTCGAAATTGCCCTGCGAGCCGCCGAATCCCACGGCCGCAGTCGCACCATGCACCTGCACGCAGACCATGGTCATCGCCTCGCACTGCGTGGGATTGACCTTCCCCGGCATGATCGACGATCCCGGCTCATTCTCGGGAATCGTGAGCTCGCCCAATCCGCAGCGCGGTCCGGAAGCCAGCCAGCGAATGTCGTTGGAAATCTTCATGAATGACGCGGCCAGAGTTTCCATCGCCCCCTGTGCGAATACGATCTCATCGTGTGCCGACAGCGCCGCGAATTTGTTCGGATGCGAGCGGAAGGGAAGTCCCGTGAGTTCAGAAATCTTCTTCGCCGCGCGCTCGGCAAATTCCGGATGCGTGTTCAGCCCCGTGCCCACCGCCGTTCCACCGATTGCCAGATCGTAAAGCCCGTCCAGCGCCTGCTCCAGACGTTTGATATCGCGATCGAGCAGCGCGGCCCATCCGCCGAATTCCTGGCCGACGGTTAGCGGTACTGCATCCTGCAAGTGGGTGCGCCCAATCTTCACGATGCTGTCGAATTCCCGGGCTTTGGCTGCGATTGCATCGCGCACGGTCTTGACCGCGGGAATCAATGCGTTCTTCACGCGATCCGCCGCCGCAATGTGCATCGCCGCCGGGAACGTGTCGTTCGATGACTGCGACATGTTGACGTGATCGTTAGGATGGATCGGATTCTTCGATCCCATCTCGCCGCCGGCAATCTCGATCGCACGGTTCGAGATCACCTCATTCACGTTCATGTTGGTCTGCGTGCCGCTGCCCGTCTGCCAGATGCGCAGCGGGAATTGATCGTTTAGCTTGCCGGCGATGACTTCGTCGGCAGCCTGCACGATCAGCTTGGCCTTATCGGCAGGCAGCTTTCCGAGATCCTGATTGACCAGCGCACAGGCTTTTTTCAGGATGCCGAAAGCGCGGATCAGTTCGGGCGGCATGGCGTCGCGGCCAATGTTGAAATGCAGAAGCGACCGCTGCGTCTGCGCGCCCCAGTAAACATTCGAAGGCACTTCGATCTTTCCCATGCTGTCGGATTCAATACGCATATGAACGGCGGGTTCGGTAAGAGTCGACATGACGTGCTCCTGATGCGGACGGCGAGATGAAGGCAACCGAAAATTATAGCGCCCGAAGATCAGCTACTAAATATATAACGTTTGACGTTCAACGTATAACAGAATACACTCAAAGTCAGTGATTAGGTCTTTCCGCTGCCCCGAGACAGAACGGCTTCACAATCGGTTGCCTAGTCGGCGATTTGGAGCCATCGAGCGAGTTGCTCGGAGAAAGCTTCGGCAATTGGATAGCGCCACCGAACTGCGCGACCTTGCTGCGCCACCGGGTAACCGCTTAGAGGCGTTGCGTGGTGACCGGCAAGGTCAGCACAGCATGAGGATCAACGATCAGTGGCGGCTCTGCTTTGTATGGCGCGACGGAAATGCACACGAGGTCGAGATCGTGGACTATCACTAAATTCGGCAACAGAAATTACGGTCTTTCGGGACCCGAATATGGGAGCATGAGAATTACATGGCGAAATCACAAAAGCTTCTCTCCCCAATCCACCCCGGCGAAATCCTGCGCGCCGAGTTCATGCAGCCCCTTGGCCTCAGCATGAACCGTCTCGCGCTCGACCTGCGCGTGCCGGTCACCCGCATTGCGGAAATCGTTCACGAGCGCCGGGGGATCACGCCCGACACTGCCTTACGTCTGGCCCGCTATTTCAACACCAGTGCGGCCTTCTGGATGAATTTGCAGACCTCCTACGATCTAGAAGTCGCGGAAGACAAGCTGGCACGCGCCATCGAAAGAGAAGTCCGTCCGGTCGCAATGGCAGCGACGAATTCTCTCTCGTGATCCATTTCTCCGGAATTATTAGTCTGTCCGTGCATGCTAGAATCATCCGTTTCCCGGGTGCTCGGAAAGCGTCTCAGTCGCTGCTCCTCCAATGCCTCATTTCCTCACCGACGAAGAACTCGACACACTAGCGAAGCCCCAGACGAAAGCGCCGGAGCAGATGCGCTGCGACGTGCTCGTCATCGGTGCTGGACCGACTGGCTTGGCCTGCGCCATCGAGGCGCAGAAAATCGGGCTCAAGGTCATCATTCTCGACAAGGGATGCCTGGTGAACTCGCTGTTTCACTATCCCGCGAACATGGTTTTCTTCACCACGCCGGAGCTGCTGGAAATCGGTGACATCCCGTTTACCACGGCGCAGCAGAAACCGACCCGCGAAGAGGCTCTGGAGTACTACCGCAAAGTCGCAGAGCATTACCATCTTGATTTGCGCCAGTACGAATGGGTCAAAACCGTTCTCGGCGAAGACGGAGATTTCACGATCACGGCAACTGATCGCGCCGGCCGTCCGCACGACTACCATGCAAAGAAAGTCGTCGTCTCGACCGGTTACTACGACCTCGCCAATAGACTCCATATTCCCGGCGAGGACTTGCCCAAGGTTTCGCATTACTACGGAGAACCGCATCCTTACTACGACACCGACGTGCTGGTGATCGGAGGAAAGAACTCGGCTGCTATCGCGGCACTCGACTTATGGCGCCATGGTGGGCGCGTCACGCTGGTCCATCGTGGACCGCAGCTTCATCATCACGTGAAGTATTGGATCAAGCCCGACCTGGAAAATCGAATCAAGAATGGAGAAATCGACGCTCATTTCGATAGCTGGGTGCAGGAAATCGGCATCGATCATGTCATCGTGGTCACGCCCAGCGGTCCCGTTCGTCTTAAGAACGATTTCGTTCTGGCCCTCGTCGGCTATCACCCAGACTACGATTTTCTGCGCAGCATGGGCATCGAGCTCTCTGAGCAACAATGCCGGCCCGTCTGCGATCCGGTGTCGCTGGAAAGCAACGTGCGCGGAATTTACGTGGCCGGCGTAATCGTAGCCGGATCGCGAACGAATGAAATCTTCATCGAGAACGGACGCTTCCACGGCAAGCAGATCACCGCTGATCTGAAAATCAAATTGAAACCCTGATTTGCCCACGCTCTCCCGCGATCTGATTCGCGGCCGGTTCCCACCCACTTTCCTCCTTGCCGGGCGCCTGCCCAACCTTGTAGCTTAACCACTCCCATGGATCCCCAGCCCGAACGCGTCGCTACGTCCATCACCTTGCGCTCCTACGCGGCGCTGCTGCGGCGCAATCAGAACCTTCGCCGCCTGTGGCTGGCACAGATTGTCAGCGAGATCGGGGACTGGTTCTACACGCTCGCCATCTACACGCTGCTGTTACAGCTCACGGGCCGGGCCGGGTCGATAGCGCTGGCGCTGGTTTTGCAGGTGCTGCCGCAAACTCTGATCGGACCCACGGCCGGCGTAGTCAATGATCGTCTGCGACGCAAACACGTGATGATTGCCGCCGACTTGATCCGATTCGTCATCGTGCTGTCCATGTTGTTCGTGCGCTCGCCATCGATGGTCTGGCTGGTGTATCCGCTGCTGGTTGCGGAGACGACCATGGCCGCGTTCTTTGAACCGGCTCGCAACTCGGTAATCCCCAACATCGCCAATGCAGGCGAGGTTCTTGTGGCCAACACGCTTTCCTCGGCCACCTGGTCGGTGAACCTGTTGATCGGCGCGTCGATTGGCGGTGTTGTGGCTGCCTTCTTCGGACGCGATGCCGTGTTCATCCTTAACGCATTGTCGTTTCTGGCGTCGGCAATTCTGATCAGCGGAATGCGATTCGGCGAGCCGCATGCCGAGTCTGCTGCGCCTCTGCGAGCCCGCGACCTGGTCGATTTCTCACCCGTGCTCGAGGGCATTCGCTATATTCGCAGCCATCGCACTTTATTACCGACAGTGTTCGCCAAGGCGGGAGAACTCAATGTAGGTCCCAGCTGGGTGATCTTTACGGTCATGGGCGCGACTGAGTTTGCATTCCACCACCGTGACATGAATCCCGCCGGCGAGGCGATGTTGGGAATGAGTATCCTGCTGGGCGGACGAGCCCTCGGCGCGCTCGTGGGTCCTCTCATTGCCGCGCGCTGGGCAGGTTACCGCGATCATCGCCTGCGCCTGGGAATTCTCTTTGGCTATCTCTTGATTGCCGCCGGATATGCTGGTGTTGGCGCGAGTCACAGCGTGTGGCTGGCTTCTCTTGGTGCGCTCGTCGCCCACGCGGGAGGTTCGACCGTCTGGGTCTTTTCCACCACTCTTCTGCAGCTGCACACGGAAGATCAATTTCGCGGACGCGTGTTTTCCGCCGACCTGGGCCTGAGCAGTTTTTCCTTTGCCATCACCGCCTACTTGTCTGGCGTCTGCCTCGACCTCGGTTTCTCCACCCACAAAGTGGCCACCGGCACGGGCATCATTATGCTGGTTCCAGCCGCGCTCTTCGCGCTCTACGTCTTCCGTGGCGGCGGCAAGCGAGATGAAGGTGCAACATCCTAGCGCGGGATCGCCGCGGGTGAGCTACGCGGCGTACAAGCGGTCAATCTTAGCCGCCATGATGAAGTCGCTTTCGCTGAGTCCATCAATCTTGTGAGTCCAGATTGTGATCTCAGCTTTACCCCACGCCAGCAGAATATCGGGATGATGGCCCTGCTCTTCGGCCACTTCCGCGACACGGTTCACGAAATCGAGAGCCTGCTTGAAGTCGGGAAAGCTGAATGCGCGGTGGATGTGGTGTTCACGCTCGACGCTCCACTTGGGAACGAGATGATGCAGCTTCTTCAGTTCCTCGCCCTTCAGAGGTGGCATACCACCCCGGCAGGGAACGCATTTCTTGTCGGCAAGCTGTTCAGTCATAGATCGCTCCACAGTTGCTGAGATACTCGACGTGGCCGGTTTCGAAGAAAAATCGAAGTAGCGTTATCTTAGCAGTTACCCGAGGCAAGCACCTGGCCAGGGATCGGCTGCCAGCCCTTATAATCACTCATTCGCGAGCTGCGAGCGCGAAACTCGCCGGGGCTCAATCACTCCCCCCGACTCCGCGCAGAGAAAGGGCCCAACTTTGCTGGTTCTGGTCATCGGCGGAGCTGGATACATCGGCAGTCACTCCGCTCGCGCCCTTCGCCGCGCGGGACACGATGTCATCGTTTTCGACAATCTCAGCACCGGCTACGAGTTTCTCGCTTCCGGATTCGAACTAATCCAGGGCGACATCCTCGACGCGCCGGCATTGAAGCGAGTTCTGTCGCGTGTTGATGCGGTCATGCATTTCGCCGCGCACGCTTATGTGGGCGAATCCGTCGTCAATCCGAAGAAATATTTTCGCAACAACGTGGAAGGTGGTCTTTCGTTGCTGAATGCCATGGTCGAATCGGGAGTGAAGAAGATCATTTTCTCTTCCACCTGCGCGGTCTACGGCGAGCCTGCGAAGGTCCCTATCGACGAGACCACGCCCCGTCAGCCGGTCAATCCCTACGGGGTTTCCAAGCTGTTTTTCGAGCAGGCGCTCGCATCCTATGATCGCGCTTACGGTTTGCGCTTTGCCAGCCTGCGTTATTTCAACGCAGCCGGTGCGGATGAAAGCGGCGAGATCGGAGAACTGCACGAACCGGAAACGCATTTGATTCCGCTAGCCTTAAGCGCGGCGGCGGGAACCGGTCCACAGCTGCAGGTTTTTGGCTCCGATTATCCCACTCCTGATGGCACGTGCATTCGCGATTACATTCACGTGAACGATCTGGCCGACGCGCACGTGAAGGCGCTGGCACATCTGAGTTCGGGAAATGAGAGTTTCGCGGTCAACCTTGGTACTGGCACCGGATATTCGGTGCAGCAGGTGATCTCGGCCGTCGAACAGGCAACGGGAAAGACAGTACCGCGCAGGCTCGCGCCGCGGCGCCCGGGAGATCCTCCGGCATTGGTGGCCAATCCAGCGAAAGCACAAGCCCTGATTCACTGGAAAGCCAACCGTGGATTGCCCGAGATCGTCGCGACCGCGTGGAAGTGGATGCAGAGCCGCAGCGCGATGCGGGCCTAGGTCAGAACGAGATCTAATTGGTCGGATGATCCCTGTGAGTCTCTGTGTCCTCGGTGGTTAAGTTCGGGATTGAGGGAAGCGATGGCAAAGGATCGATTGGTTAGCAGTCTGGCGAAAAAGAAAATTGCGTTTCTGGGCGCAGGGAAAATGGGCGGCATCATTCTGCAGGCTCTGCTGAAAAACGGCTTGCTCTCGCCCACGTCCACATGCGCAACGGTCGCGCACCCGGAGCGCGCGAAAGCTCTGGCGGCAAAACTAAGAATCAAAGTTGGTACGGACAATGCCGAAGCCGCCAAGGGTGCAGATGTCATTCTGATCGCCGTGAAGCCGCAGGTTGTGGAAGAGGTTGTCCGCGAGATCAGCAGCGTCGTCGGCCCGAAGCAGATCATTATTTCTGTAGCCGCTTCCGTGCCCACTGCCATGATCGAAAAGAATCTCACGACGAACGCGCCCGTGGTCCGGGCCATGCCTAATACACCTTGCTTACTGGGTAGCGGAATGACGGCGATCTGCAGAGGCAAGCACGCCGGCCCGCACGATCTCGCGCTCGCCTCGCATATGTTTGAGGTCGTGGGACGTACTGTTGTTCTCGACGAAAAGCACATGGACGCCGTCACCGCGCTTTCGGCCAGCGGTCCGGCGTACATTTACATCATTCTGGAGTCGCTCGCCGAAGCCGGAGTCAAAGTCGGCTTGCCTCGCGACATTGCTACGCTTCTCGCGGCGCAAACCACGCTCGGCGCGGCCAGAGTCGTGCTCGAAACCGGCGACCATCCGGCGTTGCTCAAAGATGCTGTCACCACCCCAGCGGGCTGCACCATTGACGCCATCATGGAACTCGAGGAAGGGAAGTTGCGCGTGACGTTGATTAAGGCCGTGGTAAAGGCGGCGCAGCGCGCCAAGGAACTTGCGTTCGGGTAGCTGATTTCATGGAATCACGCCTCATCCTGATCAACCTGGTCCTCAAGTTGGGGGTCGCCGCCGCCGTTTCTAGCAGCCTGGTGCGATCTAAGGAATTCAAGTCCCTCCTGTTTCGAGAGGAACGCACCGTTCGCCAGAGGATTTACCTCGTGCTGTGGTTTTCGCTGCCGATTATGGCGGGCGTCTGGAGCCGAATTTCCCAAAGCAGCTTTCTTGCGGGCGATCTCAGCTTTGAGACGTCGGTTCTGCTGGGAGTAATTGCCGGTCGCTGGGCCGGATCCCTGGGCGGGGTGCTCATCGGCTTTCCGGCGCTGCTGCACGGAGAGTGGGCGGCCATGCCATTCGATGTGCTTTCAGGTTTTTTGGCCGGCCAACTGCGGGCTTTCGCGACCAATCGCGACGACATCTGGTCATTCTCGCCCTTCATTGATCAAAGCATCTTTCGCCTCATTCGGCGCAATCTGCCAAGACCGCGTCTGGCCGACTGGCAGGTCATGTTTCTGGCCACGATCGTGGGCTTGCGGTTGGTTCAAACTGAGTTGTACCGGTACTTCCCGAAATCCATTTTCAGTCTGGAGAGTCTCGACAATTTCTGGGTCTGGGCAGCGATCTACGCAGCATCGGTGGCCGTGATAGGAACCGAAATCAAAATCTTCAACGGAGTACGGATTCAAATCAAGCTGGAGGAGCAGGAGCGCCTGCTGCTGCACGCCCGCATGGAGGCACTGCAGAACCAGGTCAATCCGCACTTCCTGTTCAACACGCTGAACTCAATCTCATCGCTCGTCCGCTTCGATCCCGATAAAGCTCGCGACGTGATTTCCAAGCTAGCGAACATCCTCCGCCGTCTGCTCAATGCCAGCGAGGCCTTCGCCCCGTTGCGCGAGGAGGTTGAATTCATCGACAACTATCTCGATATCGAGGTCGTCCGCTTCGGCCGCGACAAACTACGCGTCGTCAAAGAACTTGATCCCGCCTCGCTCGATGTGGTCGTGCCCAGCATGCTGCTCCAGCCGCTGGTCGAAAACTGCATCAAGCATGGCCTGGGACCGAAGGTCGAAGGCGGAAGCATTTATCTGCGCAGCCGCGTGATCGAGTCGAAACTCATTATCGAAGTCGAGGATGACGGCGTCGGAATGGGCAGGCCGCAGCCCGGGAACGGCATGTCGGGCATGGGAATCGGGATGGCAAACATCTCCGAGCGTTTGCAGGTGCTCTATGGCGGTGCCGCGCGCATGACCATCGACAGCCAGGAAGGGCGGGGAACTCTGATCCGAATCCGTTTGCCGCTGGTCGAATCCGCCAGCTCCGTTCCCGAAGGCTTCTACACCGAGCGCTCCAGCACGCGCCGATAAAAGTCTTCGTACTGCTTGACGATTTTCGTCGAGCAAAAACGTGCCTTCGCTGCTTCCCGTGCCTGTTTTCCCATCTGGCGCAGCCGCTTCTCGTCGCGCAGCAATTCCAGCGCGTAACGCGCCATCGTATCCACATCTCCGACATCGGCGAGGAAGCCGCTTTGCCCGTGTTCGATCACTTCCGGAACTCCTCCCGCGCGGGTTGCGATGGGAACCACCTCGCACGCCATCGCTTCCAAAGCCGCGAGTCCAAACGATTCCAGTTCGCTGGGCATCAGCATCACGTCGGCAACCGCCAACTTGTCGTAAATCTGGTCCTGCTTGCCCAGAAACAACACATCGTCGTGAATGCCTTTCTGCACCGCCAGCCATTCGGCAACGGAACGGTCCGGTCCGTCTCCGATCAGCAGCAGGCGCGAAGGCACCTGTTTGTGCACGCGGTCGAAAATCTCAATCACGTCGGTCAGCCGCTTCACCGGGCGGAAATTCGAGAGATGCACCAGCACATGTTGTCCGTTGGGAGCGTACTCCTCGCGCAATTTCGCAACTACTTCCGGATCGCGCTTGTAAACGTCGCAATTTACCGAGTTGTAGATGACTTCGATCCGATTCTTCACGTCGAAAACGCGTTGCGTACGGTCGCGTAAGTAATTGGAGATCGCAGTCACTCCGTCGCTCTGTTCGATCGAATAGCGCGTGATTGGCAGATAGGAACGATCGAGTCCGACCAGCGTGATGTCGGTGCCGTGCAGGGTGGTCACAAACGGCAAGCGTCGCCCGCGAGATCCGGAGGCCAGCATCTGACGCGCCAGCAGCGCGCTCACCGAATGCGGAATCGCGTAGTGCACATGCTGCAGGTCGAGATCGTAAAGCTGTGCCACCTCGGCCATGCGGGTAGCCAGCGCCAGATCGTAGGGCGGATAGTCGAACAGTGGATAGCGCGAAACTTCCACCTCGTGATAATGAATGTTCGGCTCTTCGCCCCTCAGCCGGATGGGCTGGGCATAGGAGATGAAGTGGATTTCGTGTCCGCGCTGCGCCAACTCCTGGCCCAGTTCTGTGGCCACGACTCCACTGCCTCCGTATGTCGGGTAACAGGTGATGGCGATTTTCATGCGCAGTCGTTCGTGCTGGCTGTACTGCTCGCATTCGATGGCAGGAACTGACAGCGGATGCAGATTTTACACGAATATCGCACGCCTCGCCTCCGATGGGCGCGAGGAGGTAGTGGTGCAGCTTAGCTGTCATCCTGAGCAAGCGCTCTTTGCGCATCGAAGGATCTGCGCGATCCGCGCGAATGTGGCGTGTTCTTTGCGCCACAAGGATCGCGCGCTTGGATCCCTTCCTTTTAATCCGCACCACGATCCGCGAGGCTAGCCAGTCTTCGGGCCCAGCGCGGTGGCGGGGTCCAGCTTTTCCAGATGTACCTGAAAGCGCTTCTTCGTCTCTTCCGGCAGGCCGGTAAACTCGATGCCCATGCCGACTCCGGGATCGCGCGTGCGCACGATGGCACTGGGAGACAAATGTTCCTCGTTGATCCAGAAATCGACACGCAGCGAAGTGCCCACTGCCAGAGGCATCACCGTTTCTACATAGCATCCGTTGCCGCTGATGTCGGTGGCGTTTACGCGCAGCGGCGTGTTCACTCGTTCATCGCGCAATTCCAGAGGAAACGAAATTCTGTGGCGGGGAAACTTTCGGCGATTATCCTGGCTTATGAGGGTGCGCTCCTCCACGTTCATCTCTTTGGGAAGCGCCGCCGCCCAGGGACAATCCTGATCGGCAACCAACTGCACCCCAACCTGCGTTTTCTTCAACGCTCCCGCATCCACAACCCAGATGACTTTGCAGCGGGCTTTCTTGCCTTCGTATTGCACCCCGATGACATCCCCCACCTTCAAATCGGGCTCGATGCCGTAGATGCAGGCCCCGGTGGCACTGATATTTTGTGCCGTGGCATTCTGAAAGAATGGCTGATCGTTCGCGCCCATACCCCACACGCGTACCTTCAAGTCCAGAGTGGCGCGCGGCGCTGACCCTTGGGCCGACATCAACGACCAACCTCCCGCCCGAAAAAGCGGCTATTTGGAAACCATCATACTAACTGAAAGTAAACGTGGAATATTACCAGAGTACCTGAATACACCCCGT
>JASHQK010000164.1 GCA_030039195.1 Candidatus Sulfotelmatobacter sp. | reverse complement strand
TCGCTTCGCTCAGGATGACAGCGCAATTTCGAAATGCTTGGCCAGGAACTGAGATCAGGCGGGCAGCTGTCGAGCTTCGCTCGACTGGACAGCCGAGGGCGGCTGTCCCCACATGGTTGCATTAGCTCGCCAGCTTCTCCATTTCCTTCTCGTCGATCACGGCAACACCCAACTCTTTGGCTTTGTCCAGCTTCAATCCGGCGTCGGCGCCAGCGACGACGTAATCCGTTTTCTTGCTGACTGAGCCGGTAACTTTGCCGCCGGCGTCTTCGATCAGCCTCTTGGCTTCGTCGCGCGAGTAGTGCGCCAATGTGCCGGTAAGGACGAACGTCTTCCCTGCCAGCTTTGTTCCGCGTTCTTTTTTTTCGCCGGCGAATATAAGCCCAGCCTTCCCCAGTCGCTTCACTAATTCGCGATTGGCTGGGTTGCCGAAAAACTCGGCGATGCTTTCGGCGATCCGCGGACCAACCTCGTTCACATCCTGCAATTCTTCTACGCTGGCCTTCGCCAAGTCATCCATCGATCCGAAGTGTTCTGCCAGAAATTGCGCGGTGCGCTCGCCCACGAAGCGAATGCCGAGGCCGTAGATCACGCGCTCCAGTGGCAGTTTCTTCGAGTTCTCGATTTCGTCGAGGATATTTTGCGCGGACTTGTCGGCGAAGCGCTCCAAGCTGAGCAGGTCTTTTTTCGTGAGGTCGTAAATATCGGCGACGTTTTTCACCAGCCCGCGTTCGATCAGCTGATTGACGAGGGATTCGCCCATGCCATCGATATTCATGACGCCGCGTGAGGCGAAGTGCAGGATGGTACCGAGCAGCTTGGCTGGACAGTTGGCGTTGACGCAGCGGTAATCGACTTCCCCCTCTGTGCGGACAACCTTTGTCCCGCAGACAGGGCATTTCTCCGGCACTTCAATTTCTTGCGTGCCACGCGGGTGATCTTTGTCTTCGATCACCTTCGCGACTTTCGGGATGACATCGCCGCCGCGCTCTACCTGCACGTAGTCGCCGATCTTCGCTCCTAAGCGCTCGATTTCGTCGACATTGTGGAGCGTGGCATTGCGGACGGTTGTTCCCCCGATCGAAACGGGAGCGAGTTCCGCAACCGGCGTCAGTTTTCCCGTGCGGCCAACCTGCCAGCGCACACCTTCGAGCTTGGTAATTCCGGCTCGCGCCGCGTATTTGTACGCGATCGCCCAGCGCGGGGCTTTGCCGGTGAACCCGAGTTCATCCTGCAAAGAGGTGCGATCGACTTTCACGACGATGCCGTCAATTTCGTAGGGTAACGAGTCCCGCTTTTCCTCCCATTCCTGAATGAATTTCCAGACCTCCTCCATCGAATGCACAAGTTTGCGATGCGGATTCACTTTGAATCCGGCAGCGTCGAGAGCGTCGAGCGTTTTCGAGTGATGATCGAAGTAGGTGTGGCCATTTTCGAGCAACATGTAAGCGAAGTAATCGAGCCGCCGTTGGGCGGTGATGCTGGCATCGAGTTGGCGCACAGTTCCAGCGGTAAAGTTGCGCGGATTGGCAAAGGTGGGAAGGCCGTCGCGCTCGCGTTCTTCATTCAGCTTTTTGAATGCAGCGGTCGGCATGAGGAGTTCCCCGCGAACTTCAAAGTAAGACGGGATTCCTGCTTTCTTCAGTTTCTCTTTCGGTACAGACAACGGAACGGAGCGCACGGTGCGCACATTGAGGGTGACATCTTCGCCGGTGGTTCCGTCGCCGCGTGTCACGCCACGAACGAGCCGGCCGTCGTCATATCCGAGAGAGAGCGACATGCCGTCGAGCTTGAGTTCGCAGACGTAATCGACTTCTTTGCGGCCGGTCAGTTCGTGAACGCGGCGCTCCCACGCCCGCAGTTCCTCTTCGTTGTACGTGTTGTCGAGCGAAAGCATCGGCGAGGAGTGGCGCACCTTCACGAACCCTTCGCGGGGCTTACCGCCTACGCGTTGCGTGGGTGAATCGGGCGTGATTAGCGCGGGATACTCCGATTCCAGCTTCTGCAGTTGCTGCATCAGCTTGTCGTACTCGAAGTCGCTGATCTCGGGACGATCGACAACGTAGTAGAGGTACTCGTGATGTCGGATCTCATCGCGCAGGGATTCGATCTTCTTTTCGGCGTCTTTCACGGCAGCCATGGAGCAGATTATAGTCGGGGTGACATTTGACGAGCCGGATGGAGAGCCGGAAATCGAGAACCAAGACATGCAGATCCTCGAAACTTCCCGGTTGATTCTGCGCGAGTTTCGCCGCGACGATGCTGACGCACTCGCGTGCGTGCTCTCCGATCCTGAGACCATGCGCTTCTATCCTGCGCCCTTGGACCAGGCTGGGGTCGAGCAGTGGATCGAGCGCAACCTTCGTCGCTACGCCGATCACGGTCACGGGCTATGGGCGATGGTTTTGAAGTCGACTGGCGACATGATCGGAGACTGTGGTCTGACATTCCAGAATGTCGACGGTGTCAACGAACTCGAGATCGGCTATCACGTTCGGCGCGATCTTTGGGGGCAGGGCCTCGCTACGGAGGCTGCTCGTGCCTGCCGCGATTACGGGTTCAGCCGCTTATCTGCAGAAAGAATTATCTCGCTGATTCGCCCTGAGAACGTTCCCTCGCGCCGCGTGGCCGAGAAAAATGGCATGAAGATTTGGAAAGAGTCGATGCTTAAGGACCTGCCGTATCTGGTGTACTGCATTCGCCGGGAAGATACGTTGACTCGTTGATTTGACGATTCCCATTGCACATTACGCTTCTTCTGCTTCATGTCACATCTCTGCCGTCAAGGTACAATCCAGCTTCCCGGCTATGCGGAAGGCGGCGCTTCTCTACAATCCGGATTCTGGCGGCAGCGGCGCGAGGCGGCTGAGAAAACTGGAATCCGCGCTGGCGGTGTTGCGCCAGGCCGGAATTGAGGCCGATCTTGTTCCCTCGGAATCACGGGATCACGCAGGCGACCTGGCGCGGCAGGCCATCGACGCGGCTTGCGACACGATTTTTGCCTGCGGCGGCGACGGGACGATTCACAACATCGTGCAAGTCCTCGCGAATACATCGGCAGCATTAGCGGTGCTCCCGATGGGTACCGCGAATGCGCTGGCTCATGACCTGGGCTTGCCCGGCGATTTAGTGTCGGCGGCGAAAGCCCTGCTGCGAGCCAAGCCGCAACGCATAGCCCTCGGCCACGTGAAATACGTCGATCTGCGCGGTGCGCCCGCGGCTCGTTATTTCATCATCACCGCCGGCGTGGGCGTGGATGCGCATCTTTTCTATCAGCTTCTGACCGGAACCAAGCAGCGCATGGGCATGGCGGCCTATTACGCGAAAGCGTGGCACATGTGGTTTACGTATCCGATGACGAGGTTTTTGGCGCGATGCGGCGAAGCGGACTCCGCGGAATCCAAAAACGCGTCGCTCACGGAACTGCTCGCCGTCCGCATCCGGGATTTCGGCGGAGTGGTCCGAGAGCTGGCGCCGGGAGCTTCGCTCGAACGTGACGACATGCGGGTGATCCTCTGTCATACTGACCGTCGCCTGTCTTATCTGGCCTATGTGATTCGGGGGATGCTCGGGCGCCAGTGGCGAGTTCCAGGAGTCGAACTGGTTCACAGCAAGAAAGTCTTGTGCCAGTACCAGCAGCCTTCTATGCAGCAGAAAAATCCACGAATTTATGTGGAGGCAGACGGCGAGCTCCTCGGGACGCTGCCCGCGGAGATCACGGTAGTGCCGAGCGCATTGACACTTCTGATGCCGAAGCGTTGACGACTTGGGCTCAGGTTGGAACCTTTCACTGGGAAACAATAGAATCGTCGAAGCTTGGAACCCGTCACACATTTCCTGACCGGCGCGTGCATGGGCCGCGCCGGGCTTAATCGCAAGACAGCGCTGGCGACGCTGACTCTTACCCTCGCGGCTGAGGCTCCCGATCTGGATGTGCTCGGACGCTTCGGCGGCCCTGCTTTTGGCTTCGCCCATCATCGCGGATTCACGCATTCATTTCTGGGTACTCTAATATGTGCCGCGTTCGTGGTCGGATTCGTGTATTTGATCTGGCGTCTGCGCGGGCGCAAAATTAAGGACCCCAACCTGCCGCCGCGCTGGGGATTGCTTTTCGGTTATGCGTGCCTGGCCGGTCTGAGTCACATTCTGCTCGACTTCACGAATAACTACGGCGTGCGGCCGTTCTGGCCCTTCTCGGAAAAATGGTATTCGTGGGACATCGTCTTTATCGTCGAGCCAGTCATGCTGGCGTTATTGATTCTTGGATTGCTTGTACCTGCAATCTTCGGCTTGGTTGACCGAGAGATTGGCATACAAAAACGAGGTCCCAGAGGCAGGCTGGCAGCATCGCTGGCGTTGGCCGGAGTAG
>JASHQK010000010.1 GCA_030039195.1 Candidatus Sulfotelmatobacter sp. | reverse complement strand
AAAATGTCGAGTTCAAGCACACGTTGCGGGCTCACCATCCCGAGTTGCCGCCGGTCTACTCGACTCCCGACATGATCCGGCTGATGGAGACGGCGGCATTTGCAGCGCTTCAGCCCTACTGCATGGGCGACGAAATTACCGTCGGCACTGCGATCCATGTCGAGCATCGGGCCGCCAGCGGGATCGGAGCTCGCATCGAAGCCGAAGCCGTTCTGGAGTCTTTCGACGGACGCTTCTATACCCTGCGCGTGACAGCGCGAGATGACGTGCAGGAAATCGGTCGCGGCACCGTGGGGCGGGCAGTCGTGAGCGTGGGCAAATTCTTGTCGAAGATGAAGCGTGCGTAAGCGCGATGTTTGTTTTTCCCGCTTCTCGCAAAGGCGGCGAGAAGTGGGGCACCCAATATCTGGCAA
Source organism: Candidatus Sulfotelmatobacter sp. (assembly GCA_030039195.1). GTDB lineage: Bacteria > Acidobacteriota > Terriglobia > Terriglobales > Acidobacteriaceae > Sulfotelmatobacter. The sequence continues at coordinate 25,195 of JASHQK010000010.1, read as the reverse complement.
TGCAAGATTCGAGAACTTGCACCGAGAACTGGCAACTGGGTACTGGTTTTGAAGATCGGCGTCATTTCCGATACACACGGCCTGCTCCGTCCGGAAGCGCTGGAAGCCCTGCAGGGGTCGGCGCGGATCATTCACGCTGGCGATGTCGGCGATCCCGAGATCCTCGACCATCTCGCTACGATCGCGCCGGTCACGGCTGTTCGCGGAAACATCGACAAGGGAGCATGGGCGCGGAAACTACCCCAGACAGACGTGCTTGAAGTCGGCGGAATCTCAATTTACGTCCTGCACAACATCGAAGAACTCGACTTGAAACCGGAAGCGGCGGGATTCGCGGCCGTGATTTATGGCCACAGCCATGTTCCCAGGCAAGAGATGCGGAATGGCGTGCTCTATTTCAATCCGGGGAGCGCGGGGCCGAAAAGGTTCAAACTGCCGGTAACTGTGGGATGGTTAACGGTCGGGTCCGGAAGGGTCCGCGCAGAAATTACTGTGATTGCAGAATGACGAAGCGGGATTGAACCTTAGTTATGCAAATTCCCCTTCGCTACTTCAACAGGACATAAGCGCCGCCGTGGGTCGAGGCGATCATGAGATTCATGAAAATGAACATCAGGTCGTAATGCCAGCCGTAAGTTTTCTCGCCCCAGAATCCCGTATGCCAGGCGAAGATCTTCTTATAAATCGCTCCCAGCATCACAAGGATCAGCCCGCACGCTGCGATCTGGACAAGGACTCCTGCGGCGACGCCGAGGCCGCCCGCGACTTCGGCGAGGCCGAGAAAGATGGTGAAGCTCTTCGGCATTTCGATGCTCTTCGAGCGAGCTTCGGGATCTTTAAGATGACTATAGCCGCTGGTCACGAAGACGAAACCGACCATCAGCCGCAGTAAGAGCAGACTGATGTTGACGAATTGCGGCGATGACAGCGGCATGAGGACTCAGGGGGGCTGAAGCCCCAACTTTCTTTTAGCTCCAATCGCAGCGCTGCGCTGCGCCACCCAAATCGCCTGGACCCGCACCGAATGTGCAACCTCGACAAACGCGGACGGGAGCGTCCGCGCCCCAAAAATCTACGCTCGGCCGTGGATTTTGGCCCACCACCAGCGCACGCCGACGAATAAAAATCTCCAATCGTGGAAGAACTCGGGCGGCTTGCCTTCGAAGGCGTGGCCGACGAACTGGAAGATCCAGCCGATGACGAACAGAACGGCAGCGTAAATCCAGAACCGATGAAAGAAAAAGCCGCCGACGAATAATCCTATCGCGACGAGGATCGCGGGGATGCCGCAGGTGTGGCAGACGCGGTTAACCGGATGCTGATGACTGCGTTCGTAGCGCGCGATCCACTGTTCGCTGGTGAGCCCACCAAGCATAGCGGATGGAATCATACATCTCGCCGACGAGAGTGTACATACGGTGCAGCGGGTAAGAACCAGACCTGGGATTAGGAACAGAGTCTTGTGCCGCGAGGCCGCGTTTTGAGAAGGCCCCACCTCCCAAAGACAGCGGACTGTGAAGCGCGTACTGTAGCACTTCGTTACCGAGCCCGCCAACCCACGGTTGAGGCTTCGACTTCCCGCGTGGTAGCATCCTAGGTTTCGGCGGGGTTGGTTTTCGGCGGATCAGTCGGGCTGCGCCCGATCCAGTCCTAATCTTCCTTGATGGGCCGTAATCTTTCGCCGCGTCCTGCCAGAGGAGCCCAAATTGAAAGTCTATTCTGGAGAAAACATCCGTAATGTAGCCATGGTCGGGCACGGGCATGCGGGCAAGACGCAGCTGGTGGCGGCCATGTTGTATACGTCGGGCGCGACGCCGAAGATGGGTCACGTCGATGACGGCTCGACCACAACCGATTACGACGAGGAAGAAATTGCCCGGCAAATGTCGATCTCGACCGGCGTTGCCTTCGTGGAGTGGGGCAAGACGAAGATCAATATTCTCGACACGCCGGGATTCAATATGTTCGTCCACGAGGCCAAGATGGCGCTGCCCGTGGTCGACGCGGCCATCGTCGTGGTCGATGGCGTGGCCGGCGTGGAAGTGGTTACGCAGCGGGTGTGGAATTATTGCGAGGAATATAAGACGCCGCGGCTGATCGTGGTGAACCGCATGGATCGCGACCGGGCCGATGCCGCGCGCGTGCTGGAATCGGTCGAGAAGGCGTTCGGCCGGAATGTGATTCCGATTGAACTGCCCATCGGTGCGGAAAAGAATCTTTCCGGCGTCATCGACCTGGTGCGCATGAAGGCGTACACCTACGAGCTCGGCGGAAATGGCAAGGGAAAAGAAGCGGAGATTCCCGCGAATTTGCAAGAGCAGGCGCAGGCGGCGCATGAGCGGCTGGTTGAACTGGTGGCCGAGGGCGATGACAAGCTGATGGAAAAATTCTTCGAAGCAGGAACGCTGGGCGAAGATGATCTGGTTCCCGCGCTGCACAATGCCATCCGCGAAGACAAGATCTTTCCCGTCATCTTCAGCTCGGGCCTGGGCAATATTGGCGCGGACCGGGTGATGGATTTCATCGTGGATTACACTCCGGCGCCTTCCGAACACGAGTGGGTGACGGGAGAAGTGGGCGGGAATGGTGATTCTCCGCGGCGGCATGAAACCGATGCGGAGCCGGTGTCGTTGTATGTATTCAAGACGGTCTCCGATCCCTTTGCTGGCCGCATTTCCTACTTCAAAGTTTTTTCGGGCGTGGTGAAGAATGAGTCGAGCGCGCAGAACTTCCGCGCGAATTCGCCGGAGAAGCTGTCGCATATTTCGGTGATGCAGGGGAAGACGGCTGTGCCAATCACCGAGCTGCATGCCGGTGACATTGGCGCGGTGGCGAAATTGAAAGACACGCTGACCGGTGACACGCTGGGAGATAAGTCCTCCCCGATCCAATATCCGCGGGTGAAGCTGCCGGAGCCGGCGATTACCTTTGCCATCGAGCCGAAGTCGCGCGCCGATGAAGACAAGCTTGGTCCGGGACTGCACAAGCTCATGGAAGAAGATGCCATGCTGCGATTTTTCCGCGATCCGCAAACGAAAGAATTTCTGATTGCGGGCACCGGGCAGCAACACATCGAAGTCACGGTTTCGAAGCTGAAGAAGCGCTACAACACGCAGGTAAATTTGAAAGCGCCGAAGGTACCGTACCGGGAGACGATTCGCGGCAAGGCCGACGTGCAAGGACGGCACAAGAAGCAGACCGGCGGGCACGGACAGTTCGGCGACTGCAAAATCAAGATGGAACCCTTGCCGCGCGGCGGGGATTTCGAGTTCGTCAATGATATTTTCGGCGGCGCGATTCCCAAGAATTTCATTCCCGCGGTGGAAAAGGGAATCAAGGACGCCGCGGCGCGCGGATACTTGGCCGGCTATCCCGTGGTGGATTTCAAAGTCGTGCTCTACGACGGCTCGTATCACGACGTCGATTCGAACGACTTGTCATTCCAGCTGGCCGGGCGGATTGCATTCAAGAAAGCCATGGAAGTCGCGAAGCCCACGCTGCTCGAGCCGATCATGAACGTCGAAATCACCGTGCCCGACGATTTCGCCGGTTCAATCATGGGCGACCTGAACAGCCGGCGTGGACGCATCCAGGGCATGGACAACAAGGCCGGCAACACGATCGTGAAGGCCGAAGTGCCCATGGCCGAGATGTTGACCTACGGCGCCGATCTGACCTCGATGACCCAGGGCCGCGGCAGCTTCAACATGGAAATGCATCATTACGATATCGTGCCCGGCCAACTGCAAGAAAAGATTATCGAGAAGTCGAAGACCGAGCGCGGAGAAGTGAAGGAAGAGGAAGAATAATCCTCCAATGAGCCGCGCAGCACAGTTTGCCAGACGGGCGATGTTTGTCTTGCTGCAGTGGTGGGTGTTCGGGGCCTCCTTCGCCACAGGCCAAACGCAGTCCGCCCAGCCGGGAAACCTTCCCACTATTCCGCCCGACGTGGCCAGGCAAAACCTCGTTACGTTCGTTCAGCCAGAGTATCCCCCGCTTGCTAAGGCCGCTGGTATTCAAGGAATAGTTCGTGCATCGTTCGAAGTCGATGAAACTGGCAGCGTGACGGATCTGAAGTTGATCAGCGGGCATCCGATGCTGGCACCAGCCGCCTTGGAGGCGATTCGGAAGTGGAAGTACAAGCCGTTTCTGATAAACGGGAAAACGAGTGCTGTGCGGACAGAAGCCCAGTTGTCTATTCCAGAGGACATAACCCAGTCAGAAATTGATTCGGAGCGGAAGTTTCAGGATGCCTATTGGCCAAATGAGCGCGCGGGACGGGCCGCTTTGGAGAAAGGTGATTTGACGACTGCTGAAGCCAAGTTGTCGCTCGCACGCGCGGCCGCGGAAAACCGTGGCGACGCGAAGTGGCTTGAGCTTGCGGAGGTGATAACCATGCTGGGCGATATCGAGGAGCGTCAAAACGAGTACACGACGGCAGAGGGTCTGCTCAAACAATCGCTGGCCATTCATCAGAGGCACCAACGTCCGGATGAGGCTGAAGTCGCCGCAGCGGAGTTCAATCTGGCTGCTTTGTACGTGCAAATGCAGCGGCCCTCGGTAGCCGAGCCGTTGCTGATCGAAGCAGCCAGGGTTTGGGAGCTCAGAATTGCGGATACCCCTATGCCTGAGGCGAAAGCCAGCTATGGAAGGCATCTGGCTCTCAGCTACGTCGGGGCGGCCCGCATCGCGGCTGAATCAAATCGGCCTGCCGAGGCACGATCCAGGTGCGAGAAAGCGCTCAGTTTCACTGAAAAGTGGCCGGACCAGAATACCCCTGTGATTCGGTCGGCCTGTGGTTCCCTCGTCGAATCCCGCTGACACTCCTATGAGATTCTCATCCCTTTCGCCCTCGCCAGCTTGGCCTGTCTCTCATCGAACGTCCAGAAACGGTCGGCTTTGAGTTCCAAAGCGCAGGCGACGTGCAGAGTGTCGAGCGAGCGAACGCCGAGTTTCGGACCCTCCTTCAGTCCCAGTTCGGCGGAAGCGTGGAACGCCCTTTCCGGTAGGTCCAGTCCAAAATGAAACTGAAGCACCAAACGAATGGTCATTGTTCGTTGCGAGTGCTGGTGGCGAGGTCTAGAATCAAAAAGTTCGCTTATGCATTTTCTATCCGATACAGGCCTTACGATCCAGACAAATACTTCGCATTCATGGGCTTTTGTTGGTGTGAAAAATCATGTCCTCATACGTTGCCAAACCCACTCCTCCCAATCAGGACAAGCGCTGGAAGCTGGTCGACGCGACGATCCGCCGCCAGGGCCAGCAGGCGCGTGGTCTGATTGAGACGTTGCACACGGTGCAAGAGGCGTTCGGATATCTCGACGAACAAGCCCTGCGCTATGTGGCTATGTCATTGCGCGTGCCTCTGAGCCGCGCTTATGGCGTAGCGACCTTCTATCACTTCTTCACCCTGAAACCGGCGGGCGAGCACACTTGTGTGATCTGCATGGGAACGGCGTGCTACATCAAGGGAGCTCCGCAGCTGCTCGATGCGGTGCAGCGCGATCTGGGCATCCGGCCCGGCGAAACCACGACCGACAAGAAAGTGTCGCTACTCACTGCGCGCTGCCTGGGATCGTGCGGCCTGGCGCCGGCGGTTGTCTACGATCAGGAAGTCGCGGGCAAGGTGAGCACATCGGCCATCCGCGAGCACCTGAAGAAATGGTCCAGCCATGACGCCTGAGGAACTCGACGAGATCGCCGAATCGGAACGGGCGGCGCAGAGCCAGTTTACCCAGCGCGCAAATGTCTGCGTCGCCGCCGGATGCCTTTCCTGCCAAAGCCAGTCGGTGAAAGACGCGCTCGATCAGGAAGTCAGCAGGCGCGGCATCAAAGACCACTGCCAGATCAGGGGCGTCGGCTGCATGGGCTTATGCGCGGAAGGTCCACTGGTCTCGACCAGCTCCGGCGTTCTCTATCAGAAGGTGCAAGCCGCGGACGGCGCCGCGATCCTTGACAGCCTCGGCGGCCAGCCGGTTTCGCGCCTGGTCTGTCCGACCGATGTGCCGTTCTTTCAGCGGCAGAAAAAAATCGTGTTGGAAAATTCGGGCGTGATCGATCCGGAGCGGATGGAAGATTACATCGCGGCCGACGGCTATGCGGCGTTGATCAAGGCGCTGACCGAGATGACGCCGCGGGAAGTCATCGATCAGATCACAAAGAGCGGACTGCGCGGGCGCGGCGGCGCCGGCTATCCCACGGGGCTGAAGTGGAGCACGGTTTCAAAGTCGGTGGGCACGAAAAAATACGTCATTTGCAATGCCGATGAAGGCGATCCCGGCGCGTTCATGGATCGTAGCGTGCTCGAAAGCGATCCGCATCGCGTTCTCGAAGGCATGCTGATCGCGGCTTACGCCGTGGGCGCTTCGGAGGGATTTGTGTATGTGCGCGCGGAGTATCCGCTGGCGGTCAAGCGCCTGCGCACGGCGATTCGCCAGGCCGAGCGCGTCGGATTATTGGGATCCGATATCTGCGGCACACGTTTCAGCTTCCGCGTCGATGCACGGCTGGGAGCCGGAGCTTTTGTCTGTGGCGAAGAAACCGCGTTGATCGCCTCGGTCGAGGGCAAGCGCGGCACGCCGCGCCCGCGTCCGCCCTATCCCGCGATGGAAGGCTTGTTCGGCGAGCCCACGCTGATCAACAACGTCGAAACGCTCGCCAATGTTCCGCCGATCATCCGCAAAGGCGGCGAGTGGTACGCACAAATCGGCACCGAAAAAAGCAAAGGCACCAAAGTCTTCGCCTTGGCTGGACGCGTGCAGAACACGGGCCTGGTCGAAGTCCCGATGGGAATTTCTCTGCGTGAAATGGTATTCGAGATTGGCGGCGGCGTTCCCGAGGGCCGAAAATTCAAGGCCGTGCAAACCGGAGGCCCCTCGGGTGGTTGCCTGCCTTCTAACTGCCTCGACATGCCCGTGGATTACGAGTCCCTGGCCAAGGCCGGCTCGATTATGGGATCGGGCGGCATGATTGTCATGGACGAAAGTTCGTGCATGGTCGATGTCGCCAAGTATTTCATGGATTTCTGCATGACCGAGTCTTGCGGCAAGTGCATTCCCTGCCGCGTGGGCACCTATCAGATGCACCGCATTCTGACCGCGATCGGCAACATGTCGGCCACGCAACAGGACCTGAAAATGCTCGAGGAACTCTGCGATCTGCTCAAGCATACGAGCCTGTGCGGATTAGGTCAGTCCGCGCCCAATCCGGTGGTGAGCACGCTGCGCTCGTTTGCCGAGGAGTATCGCGCGCATGTCGAAGAGCACAAGTGTCCGGCGGGCGTGTGCAACGCGCAGCTTGCAGGAGAAACCGCATGAGCCCGATCGCCAGCGTAAAGACTCTGAGCATCGACGGCCACGATGTGACCGGGCGGCAGGAAGAGACTATCCTCGACGTCGCCCGGCAGAACAACATCTTCATCCCTCGCCTGTGCGAAATGGACGGGCTCTCCGATGTTGGCGCCTGCCGCCTCTGTCTGGTCGAGATTAAGGGCCAGAACAAGCTGCTTCCCGCTTGTGTCACCACCGTCGAAGAAGGCATGGAAGTCACAACCGATTCGGAGCGATTGCAGAATTATCGGCGCATGATCCTCGAGCTGCTCTTCACCGAGCGCAATCACGTTTGTTCGGTCTGCGTTTCCAACGGCCACTGCGAGATGCAGATGCTGGGGCAGCGGCTCGGCATTACTCACGTTCACTTTCCCTATCGCTATCCGAAAGAAGATGTCGACGCGTCGCACGACCGCTTCGTCATCGATCACAACCGCTGCATTCTGTGCACGCGCTGCGTGCGCGTCTGCGATGAAATCGAAGGAGCGCACACCTGGGATGTGATGGGCCGCGGCATCGACGCCAAGGTCATCACCGATCTGAACGAGCCGTGGGGCACTTCGGAAACCTGCACCAGCTGCGGCAAGTGCGTGCACGTCTGTCCGACCGGGGCGCTGTTTGAAAAAGGACGCTCGGTCGCCGAGATGCTTAAGCGCCGGCAATTCTTGCCGTATTTGACGCTGATGCGGAAGGAAAACGAATGACCAGCGAATCCACAGAACGAGGGTGCCCCACTTCTCGCCGCCTTTGCGAGAAGTGGGATTCTCACGGCGTGTGGAAGAGCGGCCCTTCAGGGCCGCGTCAAGGGCGTAAGCATCCGGGGGGCTTTAGCCCCAGAAGTACGGAAGAAATTGCGTGGAGTCAATGAGTAAGAAGCGTATCGCGACGGTTTGGCTCGATGGCTGCTCCGGCTGTCACATGTCGTTTCTCGACATGGATGAGCGCCTGCTCACGATCGCGGGGATGGCTGATCTGGTCTACAGCCCGCTGGTGGATGCGAAGGAATTTCCGGAGGACGTGGACGTAACTTTGGTCGAGGGTGCGGTCAGCAGCGAAGAAGATCTGCACAAAATCCAGATTGTTCGTCAGCGCACGAAGACGCTGGTGTCGCTGGGCGACTGTGCGGTCACCGCGAACGTGCCCGGGATGCGGAATCCGTTCGGCACCAAGCCGGTTTACGACCGCGCCTATCGCGAGAATGTGAGTTTCGATCCCGGCGTGCCCAACCAGGTGGTTCCGGCGCTCTTGCCCACTTCGCGCCCGATTCACGAATTTGTCGAGGTAGATGTTTTTGTTCCCGGCTGCCCGCCCTCCGCCGACACGATTTTTTATGTGGTTACCGAACTTCTGGAAGGGCGCCCGGTGGACCTGAGTCCGAAAACGCGCTTTGGCGCGTAGCTCTCACCCGCGAAACGGGGTGGAACTGATGAAACGATGGGAGAAGCTGTGAAGCAGGACAGCACGATTCTCGTAATCGATCCGGTGACCCGCATTGAGGGCCACTCCAAGATCACGCTGCACCTGAACGATGAAGGGCGCGTCGAGGAAGCGCACTTTCATGTTACGCAGTTTCGCGGATTCGAAAAGCTGTGCGAAGGCCGTCCATTCTATGAAATGCCGTCGCTGATGGCGCGAATTTGCGGTATCTGTCCAGTGAGCCATCTCATCGCGTCGGCCAAGGCCTGTGATTCGCTGCTGGCGGTCCGAATTCCTCCTACGGCCGACAAGCTGCGCCGCATCTTCGGGCTGGCGCAGGTCGTTCAGTCGCACGCGCTGAGCCTGTTTCATCTTTCCTCGCCCGATCTGCTGCTGGGCATGGATGCGGATCCGGCCAAGAGCAATATTTTCGGAGTGGCGGAAAAAAGTCCCGAGCTGGCGCTCGATGGCATCCGCCTGCGCCAATTCGGCCAGCAGATTATCGAGAGGCTCGGCGGCAAACGGATTCATCCGGCCTGGATCGTGCCCGGAGGGGTGAGCGAGCCGCTCACCGTCGAGAAGCGCGACGCAATCCTGCGCGCCCTGCCCGACGCTCTGGCCATTGCCGAGCGCACGCTGGAATGGTTCAAGAGCATCATGGAGAGGTTTCGCGAAGAGATTGCCACCTTCGGCAATTTTCCCACGCTGTTCATGGGAATCGTGAAGAAAGACAACGGCCTGACTTTCTATGATGGCAAACTGCGCGTCGTCGATGCCACGGGCCACGTTGTCGGCGACGATCTCGATCCCACGCAGTACTCCGACTACATCGGAGAAAAGGTCGAGCCGTGGAGTTATCTGAAGTCGGCCTACTACAAGCCCAAAGGCTTTCCCGATGGCACTTATCGCGTCGGTCCGCTGGCCCGGCTGAATGTTGCGGATCGTTGCGGCACGCCCAAAGCCGACCAGGAGCTGGCGGAATTTCACGAATTGCAGCGCACCGCCGTCCTCAGCTCATTCCATTACCATCACGCGCGGCTGATCGAAATTCTATATTGCATTGAGCGTATGGAGCAGTTGCTCAGCGATCCCGACATTCTCTCCAAGCACGTGCGCGCTCTGGCGCGGCCTAACGCGCTCGAAGGAGTGGGAGCCTGCGAAGCTCCGCGCGGCACGCTGTTCCATCATTACAAGATCGACGAGCAGGGATTGATTCGCTGGGCCAATCTCGTCATCGCCACCGGACACAACAATCTGGCTATGAATCGCAGCGTGCTGCAGGTGGCGAAACACTTCGTTCACGGCAAGCGGCTTGCGCCCGGCATGCTCAACCGGGTGGAAGCCGTGATCCGCTGTTACGATCCGTGCCTGAGCTGCTCAACCCACGCCCTCGGCCAGATGCCGCTGCGAATCCAGCTCATCAGCCCACAAGGTGAAGTGCTGGACGAACTGACCCGAAACTAAATGCCTTGTCATCCTGAGGACCGCGCGTTTTGCCGCACGAAGAGCCCGCCCCGAGCTTGTCGAAGGGACCTATGCACTCTGTCTGGAGCGCCGATGCTGCAGGCAGAATGCATAGGTGCTTCGGCGCAAGGAACGCGCCTCAGGATGACAACGATTTTTAGCGCCGCACTAGGTTTTGCCCACTAGCTCTCGCCAATCAGCCAGTCACTCTCATTTCTGGTGCGGCGGCTGCTGCCTTTGCTGCAGATGCTGCTGTTGCTGCATCTGCCTTTGCTGCAAGTGCTGTGTCTGTTGCTGATGCCGCTGCTCCATTTGCTGCGTGCGCGCTTGATTCGCATTCCGGCGCTGCATCTGCTGATGTTCCTGCTCCTGCAGAGGTTTTCGGTTATAGGTGAAAAAGGGGAAACAAATTCGCGTCCACTACGGGATTCACCCTAGTGGCAGACCACGGAGAATTCTCTAGCCTCGGTATGTTGGTTGCTCGTATCCCGAACCGGTGGGACGAACTAGTCTTGACGACCTGCTCTTGATCGTTCCGCGTCCTCAAAAGCCAGCGCCTGAATGGGGTACAGAGTCGGTGAATTCCCAGTTGACAGAGGTTTTTGGAGATTGACTTATGGCTGCGAATACATTCGCCGCATACGGCGTCTACCCTCATAACGCTGGCCTGCAAAAGGTCATGCAGACGCTTTTGCGGGAAGGGTTCGATAAGGAAAGCATTTGCATGATGCTGCCGGCAGATCATCCCATCGCAGCGGTCGTGCGGCGGGCGAGCGCGGCCGTAGGAACATCAAATGCCGAGGCGGCAGGATTGATTCGCTGGCTTTCGGAATTCGGCGCGGTGTTTATCCCTAGTTTCGGTTTCTTCATTCGCTCACAGAAGTTCTTCCGCACACTGATGACCGGCGATACCGCTGGCGGCTGCGGCGCCCTGGCCGCGCTGGGCTTTCCCGAGGAAGAGGCGAAGCGGTTTGGAAATCAGCTGCGCCATTTCGGGGCTCTCCTCTATGTTTCCTGCGCCGAAAAGGCCGAAACCGGGTGGGCCCTGGAATTGCTGCGGGGTACGGGAGCCCAAGAAGCCGGCCTGCTGAACGACAATGGGCGTGTTCTGCACTCCGCCTGAAGGCTGGCCACTTTTCGGGCGGTTACCCTTCCAGCGTGAGCTTTTCCTCAGATATACGGTAAACACCGTAGAGGAACGGCGACGGACCCGTGGTATCAATTTGCGCACGCGTCGTTTTAAGGTTGCCTTACGCACGCCGCGTGCCCACAGGCGGAGTTTCAGGAGTTTTGTCTTTACGCATTAGAGGACTGCGTTTTGCCAAGCGCAGCCTGGCAGGGAGTGGTGCACAGCATTCCTGCCAGCGCCGGAGGTCATGAATCTTGAAAAAAAGCGAACAGAGTGCCCTCGCCATCAGCCCAAAGGGCGACCAGGCCTATGCCAAGACCAATGGGAATTCCGGATCGCTGCGAGAGACCTCCAGTGATCTGGCAATGATCCTCGACGGCTTGCATGCCGTGCGCGATGGCGACTTTTCCCTTCGTCTTCCCGGTTCGTGGACGGGCCTTGCCGGCAAGATTGCCGATGCCTTCAACGAAATCGTTTCCGCGAACCAGCAAATGGCTCGCGAACTGAAGCGCATCGGGCAAACCGTCGGCAAAGAAGGACGAACCCGCGAGCGCGCTCGCTTCCATCAATCGCGCGGCGCATGGGGCGAGATGGAGGTCTCGGTCAACACGCTGGTGGAAGATCTGCTCCGTCCCACCGCCGAAGTCACCCACGCAATCGCTGCCGTCGCCCAGGGCAATCTGACCCAAACCGTGCGACTCGAAGTTGACGGCCGCCCGCTCGAAGGCGAGTTCCTGCGTTCGGCTAAGCTCGTCAACACGATGATCGAGCAACTCGGCGTCTTCACCGCCGAAGTGACGCGCGTCGCCCGCGAAGTTGGAACGGACGGCAAACTCGGCGGACAGGCGCTCGTGCCCGGTGTCGCCGGAACCTGGAAAGACCTCACCGACTCCGTAAACTCGATGGCCAGTAATCTTACCGGCCAGGTGCGAAACATTGCGGAAGTCGCGACAGCCGTGGCCAGCGGAGACCTTTCGCGAAAAATCACGGTCGACGTGCGCGGCGAAATTCTGCAGCTCAAAGAAGCCATCAACACGATGGTTGATCAGCTCCGCTCGTTCGCCAGCGAAGTGACGCGCGTGGCACGTGAAGTCGGAACCGAAGGCAAGCTCGGCGGTCAGGCGATCGTACCGGGCGTTGCCGGAACCTGGAAAGATCTCACCGACTCGGTGAACGCGATGGCGGGGAACTTAACCGCCCAGGTGCGCAACATCGCCGAAGTCACAACTGCCGTGGCACGCGGCGATTTGTCACGAAAAATCACCGTCGATGTAAAGGGCGAAATTCTCGAACTCAAAGACACCATCAACACGATGGTCGATCAGCTCAACGCGTTCGCCAGCGAAGTGACGCGCGTGGCCCGCGAAGTCGGGACCGAGGGCAAACTCGGCGGTCAGGCCAAAGTCCCAGGCGTCGGCGGCACGTGGAAAGACCTTACCGACAACGTCAACTTCATGGCTTCCAACCTCACCGGCCAGGTGCGAAACATTGCCGAAGTCGCGACCGCGATTGCGAGTGGAGACTTGTCGCGAAAAATCACCGTCGACGTCCGCGGAGAGATTCTGCAGCTGAAAGAAACGCTGAACACGATGGTCGATCAACTCAACCGTTTTGCCGGCGAAGTCACGCGCGTCGCTCGCGAAGTCGGTTCGGAGGGGCGTCTCGGCGGGCAGGCCAACGTTCCCGGCGTCGCCGGAACCTGGAAAGATCTCACCGATTCGGTCAATTCCATGGCCGGAAATCTTACCGCGCAGGTGCGCAACATCGCCGAAGTCACGACGGCCGTGGCGCGCGGCGACTTGTCACGAAAAATCACGGTCGATGTGAAAGGAGAAATTCTTGAACTAAAAGACACCATCAACACGATGGTCGATCAGCTCAACGCCTTCGCCGGCGAAGTGACACGCGTGGCCCGCGAAGTAGGGACCGAGGGCAAACTCGGCGGCCAGGCGCTGGTTCCCGGCGTGGGCGGCACATGGAAGGATCTCACCGACAACGTTAACTTCATGGCCTCGAACCTTACCGGCCAGGTGCGCAATATCGCCGAAGTCGCAACTGCTGTTGCGCGCGGCGACTTGTCGCGCAAAATCACGGTCGACGTAAAAGGAGAAATTCTCGAACTCAAAGACACTATCAATACCATGGTCGACCAGTTGCGCTCGTTTGCATCAGAAGTCACGCGTGTAGCCCGCGAGGTCGGAACCGACGGGAAACTCGGCGGGCAGGCGGCCGTTCCGGGCGTCGGCGGCACGTGGAAAGATCTCACCGACTCGGTCAATTCGATGGCCAGCAACCTGACCGGCCAGGTCCGCAACATCGCGGAGGTTTCTACCGCGATCGCCAGCGGCGACCTGTCAAAAAAAATTACGGTGAATGTGAGCGGAGAAATTCTGCTGCTCAAAGACACCATCAACACGATGGTCGATCAGCTCAACGCCTTCGCCGCCGAAGTCACGCGCGTCGCACGCGAGGTCGGTTCCGAAGGGAAACTCGGCGGGCAGGCACAAGTGCCCGGAGCTGCGGGAACCTGGAAAGATCTCACCGACTCGGTCAACTCGATGGCCGGCAACTTGACGGCGCAAGTTCGAAACATCGCCGAAGTGACCACAGCTGTCGCCCGTGGCGACTTGTCGCGAAAAATCACGGTCGACGTGAAAGGCGAAATTCTCGAACTGAAGAACACCATCAACACGATGGTCGACCAGCTCAACGCCTTCGCCGCGGAAGTCACGCGCGTCGCACGCGAGGTCGGAACTGAAGGCAAACTCGGAGGTCAAGCCGAAGTCCCCGGCGTCGCCGGAACCTGGAAGGACCTCACCGACAACGTCAATGTCATGGCCGCGAACCTCACCGAACAAGTCCGAGGCATCGTGAAGGTCGTGACCGCCGTCGCCAATGGCGAACTCACGCAGAAGCTCACGGTGAACGCGAAGGGCGAAGTCGCCGCGCTCGCGGAAACGATCAATAACATGACCGACACCCTGGCCACGTTCGCCGATCAGGTCACGACTGTGGCGCGCGAAGTTGGCGTGGAAGGCCGGCTGGGCGGGCAAGCCAATGTCCCCGGCGCCGCCGGAACCTGGAAGCACCTCACTGGCAACGTGAACCTGCTGGCCGACAACCTGACCAACCAGGTTCGCGCCATCGCCGAAGTGGCGACGGCCGTGACCAAGGGCGATCTCACGCGCTCGATTCAAGTCGAAGCGAGCGGCGAAGTGGCGCAGCTGAAAGACAACATCAACACTATGATCGACAACCTGCGCCTCACGACCGATCGCAACACCGAGCAGGACTGGCTGAAGACGAACCTGGCTCGCTTCACCGGCATGCTCCAAGGCCAGCGTGATCTCGCTACCGTCGGCCGTTTGTTGCTTTCCGAGCTTGCGCCGCTAATCAGCGTGCAACAAGGATTGATTTATCAAATGGAGAGCGACGACTCGGCCGAGTTGGTCTTGCTCTCCGCATTTGCCAGCGATGGAGATGACGGCAAACTCCGCCGCCTGAAGATCGGCGAAGGACTCGTCGGGCAATGCGCCGCAGAAAAGAAGCGCATGCTCATTTCTGATCTGCCTCGCAACACGATTTCTATCCGCACCGGTCTTGTGGAAGCGGTTCCGCGCAATGTGATCGTGCTACCGGTGCTGTTCGAAGATCGCGTGAAAGCCGTGATCGAACTTGCTTCCCTCGCCAACTTCACCGCATCGCATCTCGCATTTCTCGAACAACTCACGGCCAGCATCGGAATCGTCTTCAACAGCATCGAAGCCACCATGCAGACCGAAGCGCTGTTGAAGCAGTCGCAACAGCTCGCCACCGAGCTGCAAATGCAGCAAAAAGAGCTGCAGCAGACCAACGAGCAGCTGGCGCAGAAAGCGCAACAGCTCGCGGAGCAAAACGTCGAAGTCGAACGCAAGAATCAGGAAATCGAACAAGCCCGGCGCGCCCTGGAAGAGAAAGCCAAGGAGCTGGCGCTCACGTCGAAATACAAGTCGGAGTTTCTGGCCAACATGTCGCACGAGCTGCGCACTCCGCTCAACAGCATTCTTGTGCTCGGACAGCAACTCAGCGACAACCCCGATGGCAACCTCACTCCCAAGCAGGTTGAATTTTCGCGCACGATTCATGGCGCGGGCACGGACTTGCTCAACCTCATCACCGACATTCTTGATCTCTCCAAGATCGAATCGGGCACGGTTTCGGTGGAAGCCGAAGAGGTCTTCTTCGCCAGTCTGGTGGATACGGTCGAGCGTCCGTTCCGGCACGAAGCGGAGAGCCGGCGTCTTATGTTCCAGGTGCATACCGATGCGCACCTGCCCCGCAGCCTGGTGACCGACTCCAAGCGTCTGCATCAGGTGCTCAAGAATCTGCTTTCCAACGCATTCAAATTCACCGAGCAAGGCACCGTCAGTTTGGGGGTTTCGCTCGCGACTGCGGGCTGGAGTGCGGATCATCCGATCCTGGGGAAATCGGCTCCGGTTGTGGCCTTCGAAGTTGCTGACACCGGCGTCGGCATTCCCCTGGACAAGCAGCGCATCATCTTCGAGGCCTTCCAGCAAGCCGACGCCAGCACCAGCCGCAAATACGGCGGGACGGGATTGGGGCTGGCCATCAGTCGTGAACTCGCCAATCTTCTGGGTGGGGAAATCCAATTGCGCAGCGCCCCCGGCCAGGGCAGCACGTTCACCCTCTACCTGCCGCTGATCTACACGGGACCATCGAGTGCGGCGGTGGTAGAAAAGAAAGCCGGATCCTCGTCCACCTCAAGTTCGGCTGTGAGTGTGACGGAGCGCGTCATCGAGCACATTTCCGATGACCGCCACGAGCTGCAACCCAGCGATGCGGTGTTGCTGATCGTTGAAGACGATCCTCACTATGTATGCGTCTTGCGCGATCTCGCTCGCGACAAGGGATTCAAAGTTCTGGTTGCGACCGGTGGTGCCGAGGCTCTCACGCTCGCCAAGGAGTTCCATCCTACGGCTGTTTCCCTCGACGTCTTCCTGCCCGACATGCTGGGTTGGACCGTGCTCAATCACCTGAAGCAGGATCCGGTCACGCGGCACATCCCGGTGCAGATGCTGACGCTGGACGAAGATCGGCATCACGGACTGTCGCGTGGAGCCTTCGCGTTCGTGACCAAGCCCAGCACGGCGCAGGGATTGGACACGGCGCTGTCGAGGATTAAACAGTATGCATCGCCGCGAAAAAAGCGCTTGCTCGTGGTCGAGGATAACCCCGCGGAACAACTCGGCATCCGCGAACTGCTGGGCTATGACGACATTGAGGTTGTCACAGCCGCCAGCGGCAATGAAGCTTTGGAACTTGTAACCAGGGAATCGTTCGATTGCGTCGTGCTTGATTTGCGCCTGCCCGACATGTCGGGCTTCGAGGTGCTCGAGCGCTTTCGCGACACGCCCGAAATCGGGGAGGTGCCCATCGTCGTCTTCACCGGAAAAGAGCTCTCTCCGGAAGAAGATGCGCGCTTGCACATGTTGGCTCGCAGCGTGGTGCTCAAGGGGGTGGAATCGCCCGAGCGCTTGCTCGATGAAACCGCGTTGTTTCTGCATCGCGTCGTGGCAGATCTTCCCCCCGCCAAGCAGAAGATGATCGAGCGGCTGCACCGCTCCGATGAAGCCCTGGCTGGCAAGCGCGTGCTGGTGGTCGACGACGATGTCCGCAACATCTTCGCGCTGAGTAGCGTGCTGGAACGGCGCAGCATGAACGTGCTCACAGCCAGCACGGGCCGCGAAGCGATTGCCATGCTCGAGTCCACTCCCGATGTGGCTATCGTGCTGATGGACATCATGATGCCCGAGATGGACGGGTACGAAACCATCCAGGCGATCCGGGCGAACCCGCAGTTCCGGCGGTTGCCGATCATCGCACTGACCGCAAAGGCGATGAAAGGAGACCGCGAAAAGTGTCTGGAAGCCGGGGCTTCGGAATATCTGGCCAAACCTGTCAACACAGAGCAACTGCTCTCCGCGTTACGGATGTGGCTGCATCGATGACCGGGCATCAATGTTGCGCATGTAGCACATAGAGGACAGCAATGACGGCAGACGAAAGGGTCAACATTTTGCTGGTTGATGATCAACCGGCAAAGCTTCTCAGTTATGAGGTCATGCTGGAAGAACTGGGCGAGAACCTGATCAAAGCCACCTCGGCTAAAGAAGCTTTGGAGAAACTACTGCGGACCGAAGTCGCGATCGTGCTCATGGACGTCAACATGCCCGACATCGACGGCTTTGAATTGGCCAGCATGATCCGGCAGCATCCGCGTTTTCAAAGGACGGCGATCATCCTGATTTCGGCCGTGAATCTGACCGATCTCGATCGTCTGAAAGGCTATGAACGCGGCGCAGTCGATTACATCTCCGTTCCGGTGATTCCCGAGCTGTTGCGAGCGAAGGTCAAAGTGTTTGCCGAACTGCATCGCAAGACGCGCCAGCTTGAAGTGCTCAATCGGGAACTGGAGGAGCGCGTCGAGGAACGCACGCAGGAGTTGGCGAAACGCGCTGAAGTGCTGGAGCAGCTGAACCTCATGCTCGCGCACAAGAATCAGGAACTCGACGCCATCATCCATACCGCACCCGACATTATTTTCAGCCGGCAGATGAACGGCGAGCGCGACTACATCAGCGATCGGTTCTACGAATACACCGGGGCTGCGGCCGGTACCGCGCACGGCCTGGGATGGATCGACTACGTGCATCCCGACGATAAGGAAGTGGCAACAGCGCAGTGGAACCGCTGTGTAGAATCGGGCGCGAATTATGAGGCGGAATATCGCATGCGCTCTCGCGACCATCTCTACCGCTGGTTTCGTGCGCGTGCTGTTCCCATTCACAATTCCACAGGCGCGATCATCCGCTGGTACGGCATCTGCTCCGACATCCATGACAGCAAGTTGCTCGAGCAATCGATTCGCGAAAGCGCAACCAAGCTGGAAAAAATGGTCGATGAACGCACCGCTGAACTACGCCAACTTTCCGTCCGCTTGATGACCATGCAGGACCAGGAGCATCGCCGCATTGCCCGCGAACTGCACGACGGCCTGGGACAGGAACTGGCGGTTGCCAAGATCGTTCTCGACAGCGCCTTGCAGCAGGAGCCGGCTCCCGCCACTCGCCGCGCGTGCAGGGAGGCGATCGCAATCATCGATCGCGCAATTCAACAGGTTCGCAGCATGTCGCATCTGCTGCATCCGCCCTTGCTCGATGAAGTCGGCCTGCTGTCGGCGATTTCCTGGTACGTGGACGGACTGGCGGAGCGCAGCGGAATCGAGACCTCGCTACACGTCGAACCTCAGGATTTCCCCCGCCTTACCCCCGATCTGGAGACGGCAATTTTCCGCATCGTGCAGGAAGCTCTGACCAACGTCTTCCGCCACGCCGCCGCCAGCCAGGTCTGGATCACGTTGGCCCAGCGCGGAGTTCAAACCGCGGTCACGGTGCGCGACAACGGCCGCGGAATCGGCGCCAAAATCGCCGAACTGCAACCGGAAAGTCTGGGCGTCGGTATACGGGGCATCAAGCAGCGCGCGAAAGAGTTTGGCGGCGAACTCCGGGTTTCGAATGCAAACCCCGGCACTGTCGTCGAGGTCGTAATTCCGTCTCCAATCGTTTGCCAGGATCCCGCTCTGGTTAATGAGTGCGCGCAAGCCAGCAGCTGACTACTTTCTTGGCCCCAGCTGCGTTTACCCGCGCAGGAAGTCCCTTGTAATCGGCGCACATTCCCGGCCCAGCAGGCTGCGGAAAAAAGAATCAGGTTTGCAAAATCGGGAAGGGCACAAGTTCACTCGTTCCGCTAAGTCGTTGAGAATGCGTTGGCGCTTTAGCCTCTGAGGTACGTTTCTTGCCATGTTTGAGAGTTTTTCCGCAGCCTGCTAGAGCAGACCCGGGGAATCTGTCGTCCACGTAGCTGGGGTTGAAAAGCGCCTTGAAATGGGGAAGCGGGTGCCGATTGTTCCCAGCAAACCAGCACCCGCTTTTGGGGCGTTGTGTCGAGGATTTGAGAATAGGTTTGAAATGGCCTCGCTGCAATACAGTCATCCCTGTAGCTTGCGCGCGGGAACCCTCTAAGAACTTAGCCACGCCTTTACGCCCCGGCGGTCCGCCTTTCGCTCTCCCACCGGCGGCAAACTCTCCTATCTTGAGCAGGCTGAGGCCTTGATGGCCTTCACCGATCTTCTGTTTCCACAAAGCTTTCGTTGCAGTTTCACGGTCCGCATGATTTCCCAGATTTACGCTCATTTTCGACGAGGAATCTATGAAATCGTCATTCATTCACCTGTACGGACGTCCTCCGGCCCTGTCGCACGTCAACCGCTCCACCCTCTATCGCATCTTAGTTCCGTTCCGCGGATGGACACTGCGCGCGGATGAAAGTGAGGCAGCAACTCGAGATTCTCTGCCGCATGCGCCGCTTGCCGTGAATGTCCAAATCGCCTCAAGGGGACTCCAGGGAAATGACACCCCAACCATCTGCAAGAAACAGTGCACAGCACCCGCTGGCTTCGATCGACGTCTGGGGACACTACAACAACTATCGGTCCGCCGGGCTGAAGGGCTCGGCCATGGTTCACGCAGTGTTGATCGGGCCTCATTGTCGCGGCATCCTTAGGAACTCATGTCGTGCAGCAGGAAAAACCAAGGCAGGTCGTAACTCTCATCGCTCCTTCTCCTGACAGCTACACCATGCAGAGCGCGAAGAAAGAGGTCAGTGGAGGTGGTGGTGGCGGCGACCACGACCCGCTGCCGCCGCCGAAGGGGCGACTGCCCAAGTTGGACGTGCAGCAGTTCACTCCGCCCCAGATCATTCTGCATAACGCCAAACCGAAGCTTGCGGTCGAGCCCACTGTGGTTGTTCCGCCGCAGGTACACCTCGCGGAGAATCACATGCCGAACCTTGGGGATCCGAAGGCCATCCCCGCTTCCGGCGGCTCCTCCCTCCAATGGAACCGGATCTGGCGGCGGCATCGGCGCCGCGTCCGGTGGCGGCGTTGGCGAAGGACACGGTGCGGGCGTTGGTCCGGGCAGCGGCGGCGGAATTGGCGGCGTCGTCTACAAGGTCGGCAGCGGAATCTCCGAGCCCAAGCCCCTCGACACACCGGATCCCGAGTACACCGAAGAGGCGCGTCGCGCGAAAATTCAGGGAACCTGCATTCTCTGGTTGATTATCGACGCCGAAGGACATCCGCGCGATATTCGCGTGGTTCACGGACTCGGCTACGGCCTCGATGCCAAAGCGCTGGAATCCGTGAAGCAGTGGCGCTTTGAACCCGCACGCAAAGACGGCCAACTAGTAAATGTGCAGGTGAGTGTGGAAGTCGGTTTCCGTTTGTATTAAAACCCAACGCACTATCGAAGGTTTTGGAACTTTCTTCTGCGCATGTTTGCGACTCCGTCTCGCTGCGCCACGCGACCATTCAGCCCATCGAACACGCATTTCACTGCCTGCCATTGAGCCCTTCACCTTAGTAGGAAAAGTCCTGCAACTCTAAGTTTTTCTCTGTTTTACGTACAGCAACACGCAATGGCAATTACAGCCACACCCCGATAGAGCAGTCGACGTTCTTTCTTTAGTCTCTACCCAGGCTGGACGCTTTCTGACCTGTTCTTGAGAGCAAAAGCCGAGACGAAGAACGAGGATTCGAAGGAGACTACCATGGCGACCTGTGTAATTTCCTCAACCGCTGCGAATTTGATTCCGGTTCAGAAAGACGCTAAGAATCACAGTGCGGAGCATAACCTGGTTCAGCGCGCAAAGAACGGTGATGAGCAAGCTTTTGCCAGCCTATTCGAGTTGCACAAAAAGCGCGTCTATTCGGTTTGCCTGCTCATGACGAAAGATGTTGCCGAGGCAGAAGATCTGACCCAGGAAGCCTTTTTGCAGGTGTTCCGCACCATCGGAACCTTTCGCGGCGAAGCCGCCTTCTCTACTTGGTTGTATCGGATCGCCGTCAATACGGTTCTGATGAAGCTGCGCCGCCAGAAATCGCGCGCAGTGCTCTCTCTCAGTGAACCGGTATGCGCCGAATCTCCTTCGCTGGGGCATGACATTGGCAGGCGAGATCCTCGCCTCACCGGGGCAATTGACCGCATTGCTCTTCTGCGGGCCATCGAATCCTTGCCCGAAGGCTGCCGCAAGGTCTTCGCCCTGCACGAGATCGAGGGCTACCAGCATCATGAGATTGCGCACCTGCTGAAATGCTCGATCGGAAATTCGAAATCGCAGCTTCACAAAGCGAAGCTGAAGATGCGCGATCTGCTTTTCCCCAAGCGCCGCATTCCGCGGCGGCGACCCAATCTTCGCGTCTCTGCGTCTCTCTCGCCCACAAACAGCGACATGTCTGACTTCGGTCTCACCCCTCCAGACCTCGTTCCTGTCAAGAACCGGCGAGCGGCGTGATTGGAAATCAAATTACCAGGCAAAGGGCAGATTTTACGTGGATGTTGGGGCCATAGTTCTTATTGAGGCACAGCGTGGGAATGATGAAAGCCGCTCCCCATCCGGCGTCGCGGACTCGACCGCCGCGGCGAAGTTCGCGGGAGAAGCGCTTGCCTTTGTCGACGTGCTCGGCCGATCCGTAGTCGAGCACACCGTCGGTTGGCTTCGCAGCGCGAATGTGAAATGTACTTCTCTCATCGTGCATTCCGACCTCGCTACTTCTCTGCCAGTCTTTCGCCAAGCCTGCGGAGACCTCAGCATTCGCGTTGCCGAGCAGGAAGCGCGCCGTCGCCAGCGCGCTCCTGCAGTGCTTCTCCACCGCGACAACAGCATCGTTCAGGAGCCGGCTACTCCGCCGCAGAATCCTCAACATTAGCGAGATCATGCCGCGATCATGGTCCCAGTCGTCAGGTAGTGATTGATGGCCGTTTCCCATCCCCGCATTTTGGCTTCGAACCAGGTCTGGTCGTAGCTCTCGACCTCGCGATTGCCTTCGAGCGTCAGTCCCGTGTAGCGGTAGCGGATGTGCGCGAGCGTGTGTCCGTTATTGTGGTGGGAAAGCTGAATACGCAGTTCGGCCGCCACTCGCTCCGGCTTGACCCAGACATACCCGATGCGAAAGGCCCGCGGATCGTAGTCGATGCAGATCCAGGTTGTGGCGAGCGACGTCGTGACCGCGCGTGCATCGTGTTCGCCTGCCGTTGACTGAAAAGGATATTTCGCCGCTTCCGTCGGCGGGTCTGGCGTGGTGAAAATGCATCCGAGTTCAGCCACGCCCGAGTTGGAGCGGATCAGCTGATACCGCCATCCGGGGATCCAGTCGGCCTCGCGGACGGGGCAGAGAAGCGGGAAAACTTTCTCCGGAGACGAGGGGTTGATCTGCGTGTATTCGTGAGTGACGCGAACGGCTTGGAACGGATTCATATTTCCTCTCTTTCCTGAATGCATGATTGTTCTGAGCGCCTTCTTCTTCGGCGCATAAAAAATCCGCGCGTCCCTCGAGTGGACGCGCGGCGATGTTTGCCAATGTCTGAAGCCTACAAAAGCGAAAACCGTTGAGAATGTCTCAACGGCCTACTCGTGCACAAACGAATTTTACCACAGACTCCGACAGGGCGCCTGAATAGCCACGTGGTCTGTCATCCCGATGCCCCGCGCCTTCACCTGCGGGGCGAGGGATCTGGCGCGGAGCGTCTGGGGTACCCACGCGAGATTTGTCGCTCCGCCTGATAGACAGCTTCGCTCAGCATGACCTCATTTGCAGCCAGTGACTCAGTTCGAGTTCGCCCCCAATGGCGTCATCATCGGACAAAATGATTTGGCCACTTCCCGAAGCCTTCCCACTCTCTCAAGCATCGAAAGCCAAATGGAGGTAAGTCATGTTTGTTGTAATGGGAGCAAGTGGCAACACCGGACATGTCGTGGCCAACAATCTTCTGGCTCAAGGGCAGAAGGTGCGTGTCGTTGGCAGAAACTCAGCTCATTTACAGCCTCTTGCGTCGAAGGGCGCCGAACCGTTCATTGCTGACGCAACCGACGCCAGCGCTCTGGCCAAAGCCTTCCACCGGGCCGACGCGGCCTACGTCATGATTCCACCTAATATCGCCAGTCAGGATCCTCTCGGCTATTCGGGCCGCGTCAGCGATGCCATCGTCGCCGCTCTGCAAAAAGCGGGAACCAAGAATGTTGTCGCGCTCAGCAGCGTCGGAGCCGAACTCCCCAGCGGCAACGGCCCCGTCGCTGGCCTGCACAATCTCGAACAAAGGCTCAACCAGATCAGCGGCGCGAATGTGCTCTACCTTCGCGCCGGATACTTCATGGAAAACACTCTGCCGCAGGTGAACCCGATCCGGCAGATGGGAAGCTCGATCGGGCCTCTGCGGGCCGACCTGAAAGTTCCCATGATCGCTACCCGCGACATTGGAAGCGCGGCTGCCGAGATCCTGCTGAATCCGACGATTCGCGGAAAGCAAACTCGCGAACTGCTCGGACAGCGCGATATCAGCTACAGCGAGGTTGCCGTAGCGATCGGCAAGGCGCTCGGCAAGCCCGACCTCAAATATGTCCAGGTGGCCGACGATCAGTTCCGCGCCGCCTTAGTTCAAATGGGCATGTCGGAGCCGATGGCCAAGCTGCTCCTCGAAATGACGAACGCTCTCAACGCGGGGACGATGCGTGCGCTCGAATCCCGCACACAGCAAAACACCACGCCAACCGCCTATGAAACCTTCGTCGCCGAAGTTTTCGTTCCGGCCTACCAGCAACAGAAAGTCGCATAGCAACGCCCGTGTAGGGGCGGACGCAGCCGGCCATCGGCTTTTGGCCTGCGAAGCAAACAAAAAATGGGGTGCCCCACTTCTCGAGGCTTTTGCGAGAAGTGGGATTCTCATACAGCAGTCGAACCGCTCCGCGAGCGAAGCGAGGGTGTGGCTCCAGATAAGCGATCAGCTCAGCGGGAGACCCGTCCTGGCCGCGCTTGTTGCAACGGAGCGGCGGGGAATTTGACTTTCTTCGGAGTGTGATTCAAAGCAGCAATAAAAGGAAAAGGCCACGCTCATTTCTGAACATGGCCTTTATTTATGCCGGCAACGACCTACTCTCCCACACACTTTCGCGTGCAGTAACATCGGCCCAGCGGGGCTTAACTTCCGTGTTCGGGATGGGAACGGGTGGATCCCCCGCGGTAAGATCACCGACAAAGCGAAGCAGCTTTTTGGCTATTGGCTTTTGGCCCTTAGCTGTGTCGTGCCAAGCTGAGGAGTCTCGCTCGACCCAGCGGCACAACTGCTGCAAACTTGTAAAAGATCCTGAGAACGATCTCTCACAACTGAATAGATTGGACGGGCTTACTTTCTTCTTTGCTTACTTTCCGATTTCAGCCGTCTTACGCGGCGTTGCTTTCTCACAAAAGCATCGGCGCAAAGCTTCTGCTGAACTTCATAACTTCAGCTCAGGTTCTAGCTAGGAGCTAGAAGCTAGCAGCCAGAAGCTTTCTGCACCGAGTAAATTTTATGGTCAAGCCGAACGGGCGATTAGTACGGGTAAGCTGCATGTGTTACCACACTTCCACTTCCCGCCTATCAACCAGGTAGTCTTCCTGGGCCCTTCTTATCCCTTACGGGTTGGGAGATCTCATCTCGAGGAGTGCTTCCCGCTTATATGCATTCAGCGGTTATCACAACCGAACTTCGCTACCGAGCGGTGCCACGGGCGTGACAGCTCGAACACAAGAGGTTCGTCCATCCCGGTCCTCTCGTACTAAGGACAGGTCCTCTCAAATCTCCTGCGCCCACAACAGATAGGGACCGAACTGTCTCGCGACGTTCTGAACCCAGCTCACGTACCGCTTTAATAGGCGAACAGCCTAACCCTTGGAACCTTCTACAGCTCCAGGATGCGATGAGCC
>JASHQK010000009.1 GCA_030039195.1 Candidatus Sulfotelmatobacter sp. | reverse complement strand
TTGCGCGAGAGGATGAAGAAAGGCGAGTTTCTTCTCGCGTGCGATGAGTCGGGCGAGTTGATTGCGTCGGTATACGTTGAAGTTCGCGGCGTGCGCGGATATTTCGGCATGTTGGCGGTCGATCCGCAGCGACAGGGATGTGGGATCGGGCGAAAGATGGTCGAGGCTGCGGAAGAATATTGCCGCGAAAAGGGCTGTGCAGCGATGGATTTGACGGTGCTGAGCCTGCGTCCGGAATTGCTGCCGATCTATCGAAAGCTGGGCTATGTCGAGAGTGGCGCTGAGGAATTCCGGCCGAATCGTCCGCTCAAACCGGGGGTGGAGTGCCACTGCATTGTGATGTCGAAGGGGCTGTGAGTTTCTAGAGGTTGGTGATGGAGCAGAAACCGAAGTCGCAGGTATTTCCTCCAAATTTTCCTTCTTCGCTAGCCGCTAAGGCTTTTGTGAATGCAAGGGAACCAGCATGGCGGCCGCTGCAAGGTATCGAGGCAGTTGAATGGCTTGGTGCGCATGGATACGCGGTACTCGGGACCGAGGTTTGGCGCCCTGAACGGGATGGAATTCAAAGTCTGCCGCATTTCCAATCGGTGGACCGCCGAACCGATGAAACTTGGAACTCCTTCGTATCCCGATCGGCAGCGGAGACAGTTGATTATCTGAAGACGGTTTCAGAAGAGCTTGCGAGGTACGGGGAAGCGTACGTGAATCTCACGTGGGCGAGCGAGGGCGAATTCCAGGATCTGAAAGCGACCTAAGCTAGCGCAGCCAGTCCTCCAGCTCAATTCCCTTATCGGTCTTTTCGTCGCGGTATTTCACGATCACCGGCGTGTACAGCGATAGATCCCACGCTTTGCCCGGATCTTTCTTGATCGCGCGCGAGCCGGGAACGACCACGGCATTTTCAGGGACAACCAGCGGCTCATCGCCCATCGCGCGATAAACCTCGCCCAGAACTAAGTCATAGAGCGGAGTCGATCTTGTCAGAATCGTTCCTGCACCCAATACAGCGCGCGCTCTCACCAGCGTGCCTTCGTAGACGCCGCAGTTGCCGCCGACGAGGACGTCGTCTTCGATGATGACCGGCGCGGCGTTGACGGGTTCGAGGACGCCTCCGATCTGCGCCGCGGCGCTTAGGTGGACGCGTTTGCCGATCTGCGCGCAGGAGCCGACCAGGGCATGTGAGTCGATCATGGCGCCTTCGTCGACATAGGCCCCGACGTTGATGAACATGGGCGGCATGCAGATGACCGAAGGCGCCACATACGCACCCAAACGTACAGAGGACCCTCCAGGCACGAGGCGCACGCGATCGGCGACTGTGAATTGGCGGGCGGGAAAGGTGTCTTTATCGACGAAGGAGAGACCGGCGGGCATTTCCTGAAGAACTCCGAGGCGAAATCCGAGCAGGATGCCTTGCTTGACCCAGGCGTTGACTGTCCAATGATCGTCGATCTTTTCGGCGGCGCGGATTTTGCCTTGCGTCAGTTGATCGCGAAATTCGATGAAAATTCGCCGCGCACCGGGATCTTGCTCGACTTCTCCTTGCGCGGCGAGGCGCTCGATCGCAGATTTCAGGTCAGACATGAAGGAGATGATTGTTGATGGGGGAATGCGGATTTGTCAAAAGCGGCAAAGCGGACAACATGTCCCCGTTTGACCCACTCTTCCCCTGGTGGGCTTTGGCCTGTCGAGAATCCCACTTCTCGCAAAACCGGCGAGAAGTGGGGCACCCATTTTCATTTGGGGTCGACGGGCCAATGCGTTCGGGTTTATCTGGAAGGTCACTGCCCTTTAGTTTTCAACAGCTTACGACCATAGAATCCCGCAAACACCCGCTAAAGTACGATTTTCGGCCATTCATTGGGTTCTGGATGCGCCATTCTTCAGTCTTTCAATAGGATAGACACAGACTTACCCAGGCATAGGTGTAAGCAGCGCGGGAACCAGGTTTCAGCCAGGTTCGATTCGCGGAACACCGGTTTTCGGGGTCTGAGCAGTCAGGCCGAGGGAGTTGATTTTGCGGGCTCGTTCGAAGCAGAGTTCGCAACTAAGTTTCAAAGCTTTGCCTGAATTCCGGAGCGCACAGGAAAACGGAGCCAAGAGCGAAATGCACAAGCCGATTAAGTACGTCGAGAAAGCAGCTGTGACCGCAGCCAAGGGCGTGTGGGCGGTATTCGACCGCCTGAACCGGATTAGCCCGAATCCGTCGCCGACGCCGAAGTGGTCGGATAAGCCGCTGCTGAAGTCCTACGAAAAGTCGAAGCCGCCGCTGGGCTGGCCGCGCACGACCGACTCGCTCTGCCCGAAGTGCGTTCCGGAAATTCGCCAGCAGATTCTCGACGGCGAGTTGCCGCACGAAATTTTGCTCAATGAAAAAGTCGGCGAGATCAAGGCGCAGATCATTGAGCGCGACGGGAAAATCCTGATGGTGAAGGATTGCCCGAAGCACGGCCATTTCGAGGATGTGATGTCGATCGACACGGAGTTTACGAAGCACCTGGAAGAGGTTTTCCCCGGCCGCGACATTCGCGCCCACAACGACGAGCATCTGCATCATCACGGATCGTCGACGGTGAAGTACGGGCGCGGGTCGGTGCTGACCATCGATCTGACGAATCGCTGCAACATGATGTGCGATCCCTGCTTCATGGACGCGAACCAGGTCGGCTTCGTGCATGAACTGAGCTGGGAAGAGATCAAGACCATGCTCGACAACGCCGCCACCATCAAGCCCAGGCGACAGATGAGCGTGCAGTTCTCGGGCGGCGAGCCGACCTTGTCGCCATATTTCCTGGATGCGATCCGCTACTCGCGCAAGGTTGGTTACAACTCTGTGCAGGCCGCGACGAACGGAATCGAGTTCGCAAAGAGCTTGGAATTCGCGGAACAAGCGGTTGAAGCGGGCCTGCGCTATGCGTATCTGCAGTTTGACGGCATCGGAAACGCGGCGAACGCACACCGCATGGTCGGAAATCTGTTTGACGTGAAGCTGAAGGCGATCGAGAACCTGCACAAAGCCGGATGCG
This sequence comes from Candidatus Sulfotelmatobacter sp., assembly GCA_030039195.1. GTDB lineage: Bacteria > Acidobacteriota > Terriglobia > Terriglobales > Acidobacteriaceae > Sulfotelmatobacter. Next base: position 52 of record JASHQK010000009.1, on the reverse strand, counting down.
AGATCGTCCCGGTCATCACGATCCTAAACGGAATTAACAACGAGCAGGTCGG
>JASHQK010000163.1 GCA_030039195.1 Candidatus Sulfotelmatobacter sp. | reverse complement strand
TGGAAGCGTTAGCTCTCGTCGCCGAAGTTCATCCCACAGCACAGACTGCGCTTGGGGTTCGAGAGATTTGCGCTCGACAGCAAGAGTGAGCAGTTCGTCATCCGTTTTGCACGAGTAAACCCGCTCTAGACCAGAACGATCCACAGCTTCAAAACGTACCCTCCGAGTTCCAAGGTGTCAAGCAGCAGGCTGCTGTTGAAACATCCGGTTTACGCTCATCCCCCACGCTCAACTTTTCCACAGCCCCATCCCCCATTCTTGTGACGCATAACCTTGACTGAGAATACAGAAAGCGCAAACTGGAAACATGCTCCCATTCGCTGAGAGCCGCGCTTTGATCACCGCCACGCGCGCCATGAGTTCTCGCCCGCTGAAAACTCAAGATCCGCAAAATTCGTCGCCTAATCTATTTATTTTCAAGATTTTCCATTTAACTCCTGCCATATCAAGATCTTGCCAAAATCCACGCCGATCTGCCCCATGCAAGCTGCTGATTCGAGAGAATTTCCAAGAACGCATCAAAAAAAATGTGGTGCGTATTCGCGAACCATCCGCGCCCGAAACGCGCTGCCATTTCCCATTCTGGGCCTCGGAACAAACGCCTCTTTCCGCCGCAAGCCTTGCCCGTTGCGGCACTGGAACGAATCCCGCTATCATGCGGCCAAGACTCCTAAGTGGGGATAGGGCGGGACTCCGGTGCTGAACTCAGATCAGGAAACATCCAGAAAGCTGGCCGAGACGCTCTTGTCTCCGTCGATCCTCGAGGCTATTCCCGATGCCGTCGTCGCCGTCAACCGCCAGGGTGTCATCGTCCAGGTCAATTCCCAAACGGAGGCCATGTTTTCCTACACGCGCGAGGAGCTGATCGGCCAGGGCATCGAGATTCTCGTCCCCGAGCGGCAGCGCGGCGATCATCATCGCCATCGCGAGGAGTATCACGCCAAACCGAAGCTTCGCCGCATGGGATCGGGCCTCGACCTTTATGGCCGCAAGCGCGACGGCTCCGAGTTTCCGGTCGAGATCAGTCTGAGCCCGGTCTCCACCGGCAACGGGGAAAGCGGCGATGGCATGGTCGTGCTCAGCGTCATTCGCGACATCAGCGACCGCAAGCGCATTGAAAACGAACTGCGCCGCACCAGCGAAGAACTCGACCGCCGCAAAAGCCGCGAGTTGCGCGACTCGCAGAATCGCATGGCGCTGATTGTCGACTCGTCGCAAGACGCGATCATCGGCAAAACCCTCGACGGCGTCATCACCCACTGGAACAAAGGTGCCGAGCAGATGTACGGCTATACCGCGCAGGAAATCATCGGTCGTAACATCACCACGCTTTGCCCCAAAGATCACGTCGATGAGATCCCCGGAATTCTGGCGAAGATGAGGACTGGCCAGCGCGTCGAGTATTTCGAATCGGTGCGCGTCGCAAAAGACGGCAGGCGGCTCAACGTCTCCGTGTCCATTTCGCCAATTCTCGATCAGGAAGGCAAAGTCGTCGGCGCATCGGCAATCGCCCGCAATATCACCGGCCAGAAAAAAGCCGAAGAGCAGTTGCGCCAGTCGCAGAAGATGGAAGCGGTCGGACGCCTCGCCGGCGGGGTCGCGCACGACTTCAACAATCTTCTGGGAATCGTCACCGCTTGCACCGAATTGCTGCGCAGCCGCGTCGATGGCGACGGCCTGGAGTACATCGACAACATTCAGGAGGCCGCCAAGCGCGGAGCTTCGCTGACCAAGCAACTGCTGGCCTTCAGCCGCAAGCAACAAGTGCAGATGCAGATTCTCGATCTCAATGAACGACTGCGGGAAGTCACCAAGCTGTTGCATCCGCTCATGGGCGATGATGTGGAAATTGTCCTGCTGCCGCGGACCCAGGCCGCAATCATTGAGGCGGATCCTGGACAACTGGATCAGATCGTGATCAATCTCGCCGTGAACTCCCGCGACGCGATGCCGCGCGGAGGAAAGCTGATCGTTGAGACCGGCATGTTCGACTTTGATCAAGCGTTTGCGCGTGAGCACGCCACCATGAAGCCGGGCCGCTACGTCATGCTGGCCATCAGCGACAACGGCACCGGCATGGACGAGGCCACGCGGCTGCGCATCTTCGAGCCTTTCTTCACGACCAAAGAAATGGGCAAAGGCACAGGGCTCGGCCTGGCCACGGTCTATGGCATCGTGAAGCAAAGCGGAGGAGACATCTGGGTCTATAGCGAACCCAACCGCGGAACCACGTTCAAGATTTATTTTCCCAGCGCCGAGGAAAAGCTGGAGGCGGGCCAGGAAAGAAAAGCCGAGCCGCTGCCGGGGCGCCGCGAAGGCATCAGCATTCTGCTGGCTGAGGACGACCGCATCATGCGCCGCTTAACCAAGAAGATGCTTGAAGAGCACGGCTATAAGGTCATCGAGGCGGAAGACGGACAGTCGGCAGTGGACGCGATTGGAACCGATCACACCCGAGTCGACCTGGTTCTCACCGACGTGGTAATGAAGGGCATCAGCGGTCCGGAACTCGTTTTGAAGCTGATGGATTCGCATCCCGAGATGAAAGTCGTATACATGTCGGGATACACTGGCGAACTGGCCGTACATCAGGGCATG
>JASHQK010000162.1 GCA_030039195.1 Candidatus Sulfotelmatobacter sp. | reverse complement strand
AACGGGACGCTTCCGCGAAGACCTGTATTACCGGATTAATGTCGTGCCAATTTTTGTCCCTCCGCTAAGGGAGCGTGAGGGGGACGTGTCCCTGCTGGTCGAACATTTCGTACGTCTTTATTGTACGGCCAACCACAAGCCACCCAAGCAGGTTCAGCCGGAGGTCATGGAGATTCTCGAGCAGTATTCCTGGCCGGGAAACGTTCGGGAGCTGGAGAACGTGGTGCAAAGGATGGTACTCATGAGCGATGGCGCTTCCGTTGCCGCCTATCAACTGCCGCAGCAACTGCTATCTTCAAGCGCTGCCGGCCAGGAGGCAATCCTTATCCCGGAAGAGGGAGTCGACTTCGACGCCGAGATGGAACGGATTCAGATCGCGTATCTCAATGCAGCCCTACGCCGAACCGGAGGGAAGAAATCAGCAGCAGCGAGCTTGCTGCGGCTAGACCCGCAACGGATGAAATATCTGTGCCGAACCTTGAAGATTGGCGTGTCGCAGGGTTAAAAATTAACCACACTAAGTTTAAAAATTAACCAAAGCAAAATTTCATACCGGCCGGGAATTTCGCCGCAGGGCCGCACTCGTCTCGTAAGTTCTCCAATTGCTTGGAGTTGCTGAATCGTTTGTGAGCGCCAGGGCTTTGGCACGTGTCATGCAAGAGGGAGAAACGTGATTGAGAAGTTCAAAAAATTAAGAGGAGCCAAGACAATGACGATCCAGAAGAAATCGCTGATCAGCTCTCTGAATACTACGAAGAAGGCCCTCGTGGCTAGCACCCCGGTGGCCGGAACGGCGGGCGCCGCCAGTGTGAAGCCGGCCATTGCGAAGGCCGGGGTAGCAAAGGCCGGGGTAGCAAAGGCCGGGGTAGCAAAGGCCGGGGTAGCAAAGGCCGGGGTAGCAAAGGCAGCGGTAGCGAACCTTGCTATCAGGAGAGCTTTCTAAACGCCTGGGACTCCGAAGAAGGCTGCCTTCGGGCAGCCTTTTCGTTTTACCAGACTTTGCGCCCTATGAACTCCCAGCCTGTCCTCGCCGCCAAGCCAATCAGGGTGCGCCGGGCGCCATATACACGCGCTGTGCCAGTCATCCCGGGACGCATCGCTCCGTCTCCATTCTCCACGTCTAAATTGAATACATAGAACTTGGGCGGTTGCTGCCCCTTGTATTGGGTCAAGTCGATCAGACCTGGAACAATCCCGGAGGCGGCGGGGGCAATTCCCGCGGTTCGTGCGTTGTGTTTGCGAAAGGAACCATCAACTTGAATGCGCGCTGGAGAATCCGGATGGAACTTGTACATTTCGAATTCCGAGACGTAAATTCGTGCCCGCAAGCGGCTGAGATCGGCGACTTCAACGAGTTCGGTGCCGGGCGCCACGTAGGCTCCCAGTTCGTCGCCCATGCGGGGCGTAAGCACTACGCCGGAAATCGGGCTGGTCACAGAAAGATTTGCGATCTGCGCTGATAATTCTTGCGTCTGTCGCATCAGGCGGTCACGATCGGCCGATGCGGCGCCAAAATCGCTGTACTGGAGGAGGGCGGAACGCGCTTTTTCATCGGCGAGATCGAAGTCAGAACGGGCGTGGGCTGCCTTCGATACAAGAGGCAGATTTCGTAATTCCACGAGTGGCGCCCCTGCCTGCACAAACTGACCTTCGTGTGCATAAACCTGGGAAACGAATCCGGGAACGGCAGCGCGAAGTTCAGAAACCCTGGACGGCTCCAGCACGAATCGGCCGACAGCAGTTTCATGCCAGATCGGCAGGACGGTGAAAATGATGGCCGCGGCCGACAAAATGAACTTGCGTGAGGGCTTGAGCCACCGGGCGATGCGGTCCTTCTTATCGAGATATACGAATTTCATAAAGTTCCAGAATGTGCGGATTCTGCCGCTGAAGATCATGTATGCGGTGCCGTATTCGAAGAGAAATCCCCAGTCGGCGCTAAAATTGCGAGCTATATTTCCGATGAAGCTGGCGAAAATGTACAGCACGGAATAGCTGTACATTCCCGACAAGATTGCATAAACGACGTAGCCCGGACGCCGGCGCGGCGGCAGATAGGGAACTTCGACGGGCAGGCGCCAGATGTTCCTCTTCACCCACGAAGACAGATACAGAGTCGAGGCTTCTTTGAGTTCGGAGATCCCCAGCAGATCGCACATGATGTAGTAGCCATCGAGCTTCATCAGGGGATTCCAATTGATGAGGACAACGGCGATTCCCGTGAACAGGATGATGGTGTAAGCGAAATCGTGAACCGGAGTATTGGGCGGACTGGCCCACCAGATTGGCGTGACGATAGCACAGATCATCAGTTCGGCCCAAACGCCAGCCACGGCGATCATCAGGCGTTCGAAGCGATCTGCTTTGACTTCTCCAGCCGTCGTATCAGTGTAGAAACCGGGAGTGAGGTAAATGAGCAGGAATCCCATCGCAGGGACGGGAGCGCCGTAGTGCTTGACCGTGAGACCATGGCCGATTTCATGAATGCAGAGCAATACCGACGCGATAATCCAGAAGGCGGCCACATCGAACCAACTCTTGTCGGCGAAGTTATAGAACTCGAGGGTGTCGCGTCCGACTTCGCTCCAGTGAGTGATGAAGATTCCGGCTGTGATGGCAAATGCCAGCAAGGTGAGGGCTACGAACCATGGTTTGTACACGAAGCTGATCTGCCCGTAAAGCCAGGTGAGGAAACGATCGGGGTTCACCGCTGGGAAGGTGATCATAGAAAGATCGCCCCAGTTCGTTTTCTTTTGCATACGCCGGCGCTCGTCTGCTGTCTTCTGCATCAGCTTGATATTTTTTTCCTGCGGCGTCTGGTACCAGAAATTCATCTCCGCTACGGACGCGGCGAAATCGCGGACGGTCTCTTCAGAATAAGCCTGACCGGTTTGGGCGGAGTAGAGTTCCGCGATTTCGGAAAACGATCGCTGCCCATCGAACAGTTGAATAAGCCGCCAGCTTTCGGGAGGGAAAAAGAACATCGCGGACACGCCCGGCACAAAAGCGCGCACCATGAGCCCGGTTTCTTCGAGGTGCTCCTTGTACACAACGTCCGGGTGAACTCTTGGCGGACGCTCGCTAATGAGCCGGGTTGGCAACTCCGGCAATGCCACCCGGAGGGCTTGCGTGATGTTCATCGGAGTCCATCTAGGTTGACGGTCGCATTCATGCCCGGGCGAAGTTCGCCGCGCGGTTCCTCGACGACAACCAGAACTTCGAAAGTGCTGCTGGCCGGATCGACGACCGGGCTGACTTCCACCACCCTGCTCTTGAAGGTTTGATCGGGAAGGTCAGGAGTGCAGAGGGCGAGTTGCTGGCCTCGTTTGACCTGGCCGATGAATTTCTCAGGCAGGGTAAAGCGCATCTGCAATGGTCCGTCGCCGCTGATCCAAAACATGCGGCCGCCGCGCGCGATTTGTTCGCCTTCCCGCACGTAGCGGCGGGCTACGATTCCCTCAAATGGCGCGCGAATGCGAGTCTTTTCCAGTTCCAGCTCAAGAGAATGCTGAGTGGCCACCGCGGTTGCTAAAGCTTCCTGCACTCTCCTGACTTCCCAATGTTCCTCTTCCGCCTTGTACTTTGCGTGTTCGAACTCCTCGACCGGAATCAGCTGAGCATTGAACAGCTTCGTTGCCCGATCGTAGTCTGCGTCGAGGACTTTCGCTTCGGCCTGCCAACTTTTGAGTTCCGCTTCGGTTCCTTCGGTTTTGGCGCGAGCGGCCTCCAGATCGGCGGTGAGTTGTCGATCGTCCAGTTGAGCCAGGAGATCGCCAGCTTTGACGCGAGTGCCAACGTCCGCGTGCAGGCTGGCTATGAGGTCTTCACGCTGCGCCAGGACATCGAGTTGATGTTCAACAATGAGCGGTCCGGAAACGATGACTGGGTTTTCGGCGGGGATGTGGGGCGCCTTGGAGGCAGCAGGGGCCGTGGCAGCCGGCGCAGCGGAGGCGGTTTCCGGGTTCTGATCGGAACAGGCGGTGAGCGCACCTATCGCTGCCAGTACGATCGGGACGAGATAGCGCATTTTGTGGGGTTGCATTGTCACACTCCAAACCAGGACCAGACTCGAGCGTAGAGCCACACCAAGGGACGACGGAACAGAACATAGCCTGAGGGATACCAGCCCACGCGAACTTTTCCGCGGCCTTCCATGCCTGCGCGGATCTCTCCGCTGGGATTCGGAATAGCCACACGTGCAAAGAACACGTGAGAGTCCCCGACTAATGTACCTTTCGGGCTCACGACGGAAACAGAACCGCGGAACACTCGCGTCGGGAAGCTGTTCAGTTTGATTACGGCGCGAGACCCGGCGTGGAGCAGGGAAGAATCAGTGTCGTCGACCGCGACATCGACCACGGCATACGAGGTGTCGAGGATTTCCGCGAAGCTGTCGCCATATTGCAGTCGCTTTCCAACCATGTTCTCGATGTGCGGAGTAGCCACGACGCCCCTGATGGGAGAGCGCAATTGTGTCTTGTCGAGGAGCTGTTGATCCCGGGCCACTTCCGATTTCCAGTAATCAGCCTGAACGCGCTCGGTGCCCGCCTCGGTCCCGTCGCTCACGGATAAAGCCCGGTTCATCTCCAATAGAGCCATCTCATATTTGGCCTGCGCCTGGGCGAGCTGCGCGCGAAGGTCCCAGTCAGCGATATCTGCAATCACCTGTCCGGTGGCGACCTGCTGACCTTCCCGAACGTAAACATCGCGAACAACCCCTTCGACTTCCGGCTGAATCTGCGCCGAGTGCAGCGGGGCAACCACGGCATTTCCATCGACGCGTAGAGGCAAGGGAACTGCCGCTAAAAAAATGAGAAGAGCGGCTGCCGAAGCGATCAGCAGTGTGCGACGGCGCTTCTCCATCGCCATGAATTTCCGTTTTTTCTCGAGTACCGGCTCGAGCACGGAGATAAATGGCACCTCTTTGTACATCTGCGCATTACGCAGCGCGACCGTGGCCTGCGCTGCCAGGACTTGCAGGATCTCAAGGTGGGCAGGAGAAAGAAAGTCGGGATCGCGGCTTTCGAGTCCGAGTACGCCTACGCGGCCAGTGTCATCGTTCAAGGGGACGGCATAAAAAGCGCGCATTCCCGAGCTTTCGAAATAGGTTTTGAATTTCGCGCGTGTTTCCTCGCGGTCACTGCTAATCTTGTCTCCATGTTGTGCAACGTGAACGATTTCCTGCGAGAGCAGCGTCCAGCGCAGTATGTCGCTTAAGGGGACGATTTCGGGGTCCGTTGCATCAAGCTGAGTTACCCCGCTGACGGCAGCAAGTTTGTACTTGCCCCCCTGAAGAAGGCCAATGGCGGACCGCTCATAGGGAATAAGGGCCTGAGGAGAATTTACGATCGTTTGCAGCACGCGCTCGAGATTCAATGTGGAGGTAATCTCGCGGCTGACCGTCACGAGCATTTCCAGCACTTCGATCTTGCGCTCAGCTAGCAGCAAGCTAGCGTTGTAGAGAGCGATACTGGCGGTCTCATTCAGGCTGCTGAGAACGAAAAGATCGTCGTCGTCGAACGGAGCTCCGTCGAGGCGGTTCACAGCTTCCACGACGCCTACCAGGGATCCTTTATCGATCAATGGCGCGGCGATCATGGACTGGACCTGTCCTTCTTCCATTCCTTCATTTCGGCGCGCCAACCGCTCATCTTCGGGAGTTTCGATCCGCACCGCTTCTCCGCTGTCGGAGACATCGCCCGCGATACCCTGTCCGGAACTTTGGACCATATTCAGACGCGTAGTCGGATCGGCGCCAGATTGGTGCATGAGCAAGAGACCGCCATCACCCTGCACGAGCCAGATATTGACCGCCGCACACTCCAGCATTTCTCGAGTCTTGCTGCCAATGATCGGAAGCAATTGATCCATCTCGAGCGTCGAGCTGAAGACTTTCTCGATGTCGTAAAACTGTGTGACGCGGGTGATGGAACTCAGAGAATTGTTGCGCTCGATTTCGTAGGCCTGGGAGGACAGCAGGGCCTGGCCGGCGACCTCCGATATGCTTTCGAGATCGGGCAAAAGCGCGAGATCGAGAATGCTCTCGAAGCTGACAATCTCAATTGCTGCAACCAGGGCCGAGTTTGCGATCAGCGGAACGCAGGTGATGCACCGAACGGTTCGCCGGACGTTGAGGTGAGAGTATTCCTCGCGAACCAGAGTCCTGCCTTCGAAGAAAACGGTCTTGGGATTTTCAGCTAACGATCCGAGTGTTCCGGATGCGGTTCCCACCCTGCGGTCTGGTTCGGCACCGTCACCGACAGTGGCCCGCGCTGACCAGAACGGGCCAGCTTCGTCCTCTTGCAAGACGTACACAATCGTCGTCGTTCCGGGGAACAGTTCGCTGGCCGCCTGCGCGATGACACGGGCGCGCGCCCCAGTCTCATTGACCTCAAGCAATCTCGATGCGAGATCCGCGATGTTGAGACCTAACCTCGAATCGGGAGACGTCATGTTTTTCGCCCAAAAAACAACGCCAATGAGACCGGGGTGGAGGAAGAGCTAAACTTGCAAAAAATCGAAGCTTCTTCTAATTTGAGCGGGCACTGTAGCAAAGGCGCGAGCGAGAGTCAATTGCCCGCCTGGGGGATTCGCAAACTTGGTCCAGAAGGTCGAGAGCCATGGAGATTGAGATTCGGAACCGGGGGCAAGTAAAGCTGCTCAAACTGACGGGGAGGCTTACACTCGGAGAGGCTGTCGATCGCCTGCGCGCCGCATTTGATGATCTTGCAGGCACCGGAGCAAATTGCTACGTCGTGGATCTTGCCGATATCGCTATGCTGGATTCGAGCGGCATCGGTCTGCTCGTTCAATGCCTGACCAGTTCCAAGAAACGTGGTGGCTCCTTGAAACTTGTGAATCCGTCGCCCTTTGCCAGGAAAACCCTGACGATGATCGGATTGTTGAAGCTGTTTGAAGTGTTCGACGAGCAGGAATCCGCAATAGCTTCATTCGGTCAGTGAGCCAAACCACAGGGCCCGAAAGAACTCCGCTGGCGTGGCAATGTGAAGTAATGTCCGCCGGGCCACTGCCGTTCGTGAAATGCTTGGTGTTGTGGATTAGCAGCCGAAGGAAAGCCGAGAGAAAGTTATCACCGCCTTTTTGGCTCTATTCGCTAAATGACGGGGCAAAACCTAAGTGGGACCGATCGCCATCTCGTCGATCTTCATAAGAATTCCGCGATAGCTCGCTGACCAACCTGCCAGGGAGGAATCAATGCAAAAAACAAACCGTCGCGACTTTCTCAAGACAGCCGCATCTGTGAGCGCAGCCCTTGCAGCAGGCGATGCAAAGCCGCTTTATGCGGAGTCCGAAGCTACCGCCGGCACCGTGCATGCCTGGAGGACCAGCCCTCTTGAGAAATTTCAATCCGTTCAGTCGCCGCCGCAATGGGAAACTGGGCAGGATCTGTCGCCGTTAGCGATCTATCTTGACCCCGGGACGGTGCAGCAAGAGATCCTCGGATTTGGAGGGGCTTTCACCGACGCATCCTGCTATCTCATGAGCCGTATGTCGGCGGATGCACGGCACGCCTTCCTATCTGACCTTTATGGTCCTTCGGGGCTGCGTTTTTCTGTTGGACGAACCTGCATTGGAACGAGTGACTACTCCACAAAAATGTACAGTTACGACGACACGCCGGCGCCTGACCCGGAACTGAAGCACTTCAGCATTGACCAGGACCGGGCCTGGATTATTCCTACGCTGCTCGAAGCGCAGGAAATTAATCCCGATCTTTACCTGTTCTCCAGCGTATGGAGTCCTCCTGGATGGATGAAAAGCGGCGGTTCAATGCTGGGAGGCTGCTTTCAGGAACGCTGGTTTGGTACGCACGCGCAGTACTTTCTCAAATTTCTTCAGGCGTACGCGGACGCCGGTGTGAAAATTCGAGCCGTGACGGTCAACAATGAGGTCGATACCGACCAGGATGGCCACTTTCCAGCAACCCTGTGGGCCCAACAGCACGAAATGGTGTTCGTAGCGTTTCACTTAGGTCCTGCTCTGGAAAAGGCATCACTGGATACAAAGATCTGGATTCTCGATCATAACTACAATCTGTGGGGCCGTGTTGTCGATGAACTGAGCAACTCGGAGGTTGCCAAGTATGTCGATGGGGTGGCTTGGCACTCTTATGCCGGAACCCCGGACGCAATGACCCGCGTGCATGATATGTTTCCCGACAAATACGCGTACTTTACCGAGGGTGGACCGCCCGCAAACTTGTTTGGGCCTTCAGAACAGCGCCCCCACCATTTCAACTTCCCGCCGTATGGAAGCGACTGGGCGAGATGGTCTAGCTCGTTTACCGACATGCTTCGCAACTGGGCCCGATGCATTTGTGTCTGGAACCTCCTTCTCGATGAAAATGGCCGGCCTGACCTCACCAATCCGCCCCGTCCTATGAGGCGCGGAGGGCTTGTCTCAATCGATGCGAAAACACAAGAGCTTACTTATAGCGGGAACTATTATGCCTTTCCTCACTACTCAAAGCTTATTCAGAGGGGAGCTCATATCTTCGCATCCTCAGGAGATTTACCTGGCATCGATCACGTTGCGGCTGAGAACCCCGACAAGAGCCGTGTGCTTGTGCTTACAAACAGGAATAATGCGTCGCAGCACGTGTACTGCAGGTTGAGGTCTCAAGTCTTGAAGGTTGTGCTTCCCTCTGACTCGATTACTTCATTCGTTTGGTCCTGAGTTTCCGTCGGCGACTTGAGATGTCGGTTCATGCAAGTCTGTTGCAGCGGTCGCTGTCGCAAGAGTCTATGGACGGAGTAGCTGGCCAGACGCGCAGAGCGAGATCGTCTGTGGCGATAATGAACCGATTACTACAGCGTATTTCAAAAATGGATTCGGCCTCAGATCAGATACTTACTTGTGAAATGGGTTATGGGTTGAGCTTCTGCCATGAAGAAGCGGCAGAAGTTGTTGACCGACGAGCAGTGGGAGTTGATTGCGCCCTTGTTTCCTCACGACCGAAGCAGAGAGCCAAGAAAACGAGGTCGGCCACCAGCACCGAACCGCGCCTGTCTGGAAGGTATCCTCTGGATTTTACAGACGGGGGCCGCATGGCGATTTCTGCCGGACGAATTTCCCTCCCCTTCAACCTGCTGGCGGCGACTGCAATGCTGGCAAGAAAAAGGGATCTGGCTGGACGCTTGGCGCACGCTGCTGGGAGCACTGGATGAAAACGGTCGACTGCGTTGGGACGAGAGTTTCTTGGACGGCAGTTTCGCCCCGGCGAAAAAGGGGGCCTTGCGGTCGGGAAAACCAAGCGGGGCAAGGGAACGAAGTGGATGGTATTGGTAGACGGCAAAGGTATTCCCCTGGGAGTTCTTCTGGAAAGTGCCTCCCCGGCAGAGGTTACGCTCGCGGAAGCCACATTGGCAGAAGTCCGCGTCCCGCGGCCCCGGGGCCGCCCACGAGAAAAACCGGAACGCGTGATCGCCGATGCCGGTTACGACTCCGATCCGCTGCGGGAACGATTGCAGAAGCGGGGGATCGAACTGCTGGCTCCATACCGGAAGAACAACAAGCACCGGCGTTGTCACGATGGACGCAAAATGCGGCGATATAAGCGGCGTTGGATCATCGAGCGAACCAATGCTTGGCTCGGGCAGTTTCGGCGCTTGCTGGTTCGTCATGAACATCTGCTATCGATTTACTATGCCTTCTTCTACCTTGCGTGCTTCTGGATTACGCTGCGGAGGTATGTTTGAAACATGCTCTCCTTGGTAACAAATTGGCTTCTTGGAGCAACGGTGGTTGCCGCGTTCGTTACCAAGTCCTGGAGTTGCAATGTTCGGAATGAGCTTTCACAGGTTTCAGGTAACCTTCGAATCAGTTCAACGTCTAACATGTGTCATATCCCACGGTCAAAGAGAACATCTTGGGCGCGGTGATTTGCGCGCTCCAATCGGGCCGTGGGGAGGTTGCCCATGCACGATCAGCACAAGCTAATCTCGATCTTGGCTTTTTTGCTCACGTTATTGTCGGCCGGGCTCGCTCGCGGGCAAGATCATCGGGAACCCGCAAGACTGAGCTTCTGGGTAGTGGGGGGAGGAGATGAAAGCGGCATTCGATTCGGGACTGACAACGTGACTAAAGCACTCGCAGATGGGAGACACGATACCGAGACAATCCTCTTGGGTATTGCAGAACGGCCACTATCCGCCGATGCGATTGCCGCGAGGACCAAGCTCTCACGCGCGAGGGTACTCGGGCTCCTCGCGTGTCTACAAGCGCTCCATCTGGCCAAAGAGGATGACAAAGCTCGATGGGCTACGACCATCCCGGTAATTACAGACGAGCAGATGAAACGAATCCGGAAAAGCCTGACCCCAATGGCGCGCGACGTGGCACGAAAGGTGGCCGCCGATGCGCCAGCGCTGACGGCGATGTACGGGTCGGTTAAATCCGCGACGGACCCTGCATGGCAGGACATCATGCACTTGGTGATCGATAGGTTCCTGGTGGATGGCTCCTTCCGCGAGGCCATTCAAAGGCTAGAGCTGGAACGGGGCGTTCACCAACGCTACTACAGCCATGACCAGGACATCATTCCGGCATTCTTTCTGGAGCGAGGTGAGCACTTTTCCACGTTCGGTACCAATGATTATGACTTCCAGAACGGTAGTGAGCAGCGGCAAGTTTACGTTCTTCACGGGGCGGTGCTCAAAAGGTACGACATCCGGATGAACGGCCACCGGAGCGATCCCGTTTTGTCAGCGGCTCTGTTCAGGCTGACGCCGGCTGGCGGGACCGAATCTCTCACGGGAAACGAAATGGAGACCCTGAGGGCGCTGGGTTGGGTCGAAAATGACCGTCTCCAAGTGCCCGTGATGCAGGCGAAAACTGTGCAAGCCTTGATGCCCCTGCTGGAAAAGATCGGTGCGGATGCTGGTAATGTCGTTCTCGACGAACACTCTGGCATCATCAAGGCATTCGATCACTCCCCATATTCCCGGTTTCAGCACAGCAGCGGGGATTACATCCAAGCCTGCTACCATGTGCTGTTCGACCTCGTCCTGGAGCAGTTGGCCGCAACCGGTGTGTTGTCGGCGTTTCCGCAGCCGGCGCCGGAGCATTTCGGCGTTTTCATCATCATGGGCCAAGTGTCGTGATACCCGCGCGACGTTCAGAAGGTCGCAAAGACAAACCTAGAGCGTGTATCAAAGACTGAACGACCTTGCTCCCCCCCACCTGCACCCGATTTTCCGGGTACTTAGCGTGGTTGCTGGAGTCCGGAGGCCTATTTTTGAAACACGCTCTAGAAAATTCAACGAAACTCACTTCGACTAAACAACCCAAGTGTCCCGAAGCAAGTGAGCCGGGAGCTGGCAGCATATTCGAATGCGGACAGATTGTCCGTGTCTGCATCTGTTCTTTGGGCTGGCCGATCCGGGGAACCTGTATCGCGAATGCGCTTGATTTGTGCAGTCGAAGATCGATGAGATCCTGGCGTGGGAGAAGGGAAACCGAATGGGCGCACGCCGGGTTTGGTCGTTCTCATTCAGCCCATTCAGAGAGATCAATCAACGGGGAATTAAAAAGGGGCTGTTGCCTGTAGGCAACGGCCCCTTGTTTCGCTTCAGCCTTTAAATCCTCACCAGGTCGTCTTCACGGTTGATGAGGGGTTCGAGTTGGTGTCGGTGTTTATGGCGCTCACGGTTGCCGTGTTGATCGTGCACGGCTTCGTGCCGCACATCGTAGTCGGCTCGGCCGTTACCTGCACCTTGATCGTCATCGCCCCGCCATTCAGATCCGAGATCGACAGCGGTGCAAGCGTGCCTACATTGCAAGTCACCGTACCGCCACTGGCCGAGCACTGGATCGGCGTCGTCGAGCAGGACAGCTTCTTGTTGACGATGGCGCACGATACGTTGCTGCCCGATCCGCTCACAAAGGTCGTGTTGCTCGGGAGTGGATCGGTCACAACGACGCCGTCGGCGTTCACGGGCCCGAGGTCCGCTACACCGATGGCGTAGGTAATATAGCCACCATTGGCGATCGGCCCGGCAGGTCCAACGTTCAGGATCTGCAGGTTTGTTGGCGCGACGACGGTGTAATTCACGGTCTGAGTGTTCCCGTTCTCGCCGGTATCCGTGCCAGTTACGGTGAACGGATACGTTCCCGGAGTTGAAGGAGCAGTGAATGAACCTGTGCAAGAGAGTCCGTTCGCACCCTGCGTGCAGCTACCCGTGCCTGTCGACTGAGTGCAGCTCGCGGTCGTAAGGTACGGACCTACCGGACTCGTGCTGGGCTGCGAGCTTGTCGGATTGCTGCAGGTGTAGCTGGTCGGAACCGTACTGCCGGCTGCGACGATAAGCCCGTTCGTGGGCGCCGTAATCGCGATGCCGGTCAATGCTTCGCAGTTCTGCTGGCCCGGAGACGTGCACTGTGGCATGTCATAGGTGGGGACCCAGCAGGAACCTGTGCCTCCGCTGTCGCCCTTAGTGGTCCTGTCGATCAAGAAATTGCTGATCTGGTTGCTCTCGAGCAGCGAACCACTTTCGGGTGGTGTACACGGGTCCGTCGGATCGGGCCCGGCGAACTTCACCCAGCCTGGGAACGGATCATTCGCGGGTCCGGTGCAGGTATTGGTGTTAATACAAGAGTTCAGGAGGTTTGAGGACGACAGCGTGTACTCCGTGCCCAACTGCGCGGTGAACGGATTGCACTGGTCGCCCGGGAGATTCGGACAGGTGACTTCAAACATCACAGGAGAATCGGGAATGCCCGTGCCGAGATTGGTGTACACGACGCAATGTGCGCCGGGGTAGGTTTGCTGCACGAGAGCGTCGCAGCTGTAGGGAAAGTTTGGCGTGTTCGGATAGATCGGCGTGACCGTCGTCGTTGTCGGCGACGAACTGCTGCTTAGCGTGGCTTCGTAGTTGTACGCAGTCACGCCTTGAGGATTTTGGAAGTTATACGTGGCCGGCACTCCTGGTTGAAGCGTCTGCGTCTGCCCTTGGGGCGTGAACACCCAGCTGAGAATGTCCTGGTTGTCATCGCCTCCACCGGTAGCTGCCGTGAACCCGACATATGCAGTTCCTGACGTTAGACCGATCGTCGTCATATCGAAGGGGACGCCCCCAGGAAATAGGTCGTTTCCGTCTATGAGCACATCCAGACATGGACCCGGAACGCTGTTCACGATGCATGAGGCCTGCGAAGGTAAAGCTTGCGAGACATAGTTGATCGTTGCGGTGTGAACACCTCCGTCGGCCAGGTTGATCGGGGATTGCAGGGTTAGAAGGTTAACATCGGCAGGCGTCGCCGGAACACCGGCGCCGGTCGGTATTTGCAGCCGGCAGCTCGCATCTACGCTGTTCGCCCCAGTTCCGCAGCTTTGAATAGCAATGTGGCTGTTGCTCACATCATTGATGTCAGTGTTTTGATATGTATCAAACTCTACAGCAAGGCTGCTGGGGATTCCGCCGGTTGCGGTTGCGCAAGAGCCGTCAGGAGTATCGCCGAATCCGAGTCCGCAGCCATATGGGCCAAGCGCAGAGATCTCGGAATTTTGGATCACGAAAGCAAAACCATCCGCGGGACCGTAGCTCAGCGTGGTGGTCGTTCCGCTCAATTGAAAAGTGAAAGTTGTGGTGAAAGAGGATCCAACAGGTTGCATTGTGTTGAACCATGCAGAGCCCAATTGAAATGTGGAATTCGACGTCAGCCGCAGCACGGTGTTCACCCCAGTGGGTGCTGGCTGGGCTGGGTTCACGGTCCCAGGAGGTTGTACCAGCGTCGACGCGGGCGCGAAGAAACCCGGGTATCCGGGATCCGCCAGCTGGCCGTTTGGTGTCAGGCAACTCTGATTCGAAGAAAAATCCGGAGAATAGGCCGGAACGGTAGTGCTACAAGAAGTTTGCGCGGAAGCAGGCGAGCTTCCTGCTACCGCCAGCGCTAAAAGTGCAACTGCGAAAACAAAACTCTTTCTACCTACCTTCATGACTTCTCCTTTCAAGCAAAGCAAATCTCTCGGCCATGTCGCTCCGAAACATGGAACGGCGATCGTGTCCAGTGAGCTGGGTTTTGTGCTGAACCCGGAAAGAGTAGCTAGCAGCGAATTCCCTGTTCCTAAACCCCAGTGTCCAACGCTGAAGGAGAATCCGCTTAGGGGGAAGACAGTCGAAAGCCTAAACGCCAATGGTGTGGCAGTCAATAACTAATTCGCCGCTTTTCGGATTTTTCCTGCGGAGAAATCGGTGAACCTGAAGCGGCTCACGGGAAGTCCTCAATGGAGTGCATTATTTTTCTTCTTTTGTGCAGCGCCAGTGTATGCATGGCGCGTCCCAAAACGGCTGTCCGAAAAAAGTCAAACGCGATGACTGGATGGTTCGGATCGACTCGCGAGCCGCAGGGTCGGGATCGTACGCTGGACCTCCCTTAAAGACTACCGATCAGACAATGGATTGTTGATAAAAAAGGGCTTGTTGGCTTCGTTTTGCAAAAAACGCATTTTGTCTAGGATCTGGCGCTTTATATATATCTATTAGATATTATATAAAGATAGTTTATTACTAAAAAGATTAGGCAGGCTGCCAAACGGGGGCGTTTCCCTCCATAACAAACTGAAGTGTTGATGGCGAAACATGCTTGGAGACGCTAGGCATGTGCTTCCTCAATGTGTTTCAACGTTGGCAGTCGGTCGATCGACCTTCCGACTTTCTTCTGCGCAATGCGCAGCTCATACAGACTTTGTAGGTTGAGCCAAAATTCGGGCGTCGTTCCGAAGAAATGGGCGAGTCGGAGAGCTGTATCCCCTGTAATAGCCCGCCTGCCATTCAGGATTTCGGTGACGCGGTTGGTGGGAACCTTGAGCTGCCGCGCGAGTTCAGCGGCGCTCATCCCCAGTTCTGTCAGCTCTTCAGCCAGATGCTCTCCAGGGTGAATTGCGAGAATTGGCACAACCTCTCTCCTAATGGTAGTCGACAATCTCTACGTTGGATGGACCGGGCGCGGCATCTAACCACTCAAAGCAAATTCTCCATTGGTCATTGATCCTTATGCTGTACTGGCCCTTGCGGTCGCCCTTCAAAGCTTCGAGTCGATTACCGGGTAATGCACCAAGATCCTTGAGCTCAACCGCTGCTTCCAAGCGATCAAGCTTGAGCCGCGCTGCGCGCTCAATTCCCGAAAACGCTTTGACCCGCTTACCGGATGCGAAGTCTCTGCTGCGCTTGTCCCGGTAGCTGACGATCACACTCAAGAGATAGCAGGCATTACGTGTTACGTCAAGCGTAATACACGAGAAAACCAGGGCAGGCAGGTTTGTGGAGTCCCACCGCATCAACGTAGAAACTGTTTTCAATGCCGAAGGCGTGCTGAGAGCAGCATGAATGTGTTCTCTCTTGTCCTTTGGACTTGTGTCCAACTCATGACGAAAAGAAAACAGCACCTGTCACCTTCTCTGTGTGCGCAGGTGCCGGGTTAGAAGTGTGCCAAAGTATGCCAAAGTAACGGTATCATTCATAGCAATTTGGTGGTCGCCATCAATGTGAGCGAGTTCAACCGGCAGCGTGATTGCGATCACCATTGGCGAACTGGTAATGCTGTAGGTAAAACTGTAGTCCGCTACGCAAGGTCTTGCTGCTGATCTAGGAAGGTCCCCTTCCCCAAACCTCGTCACTGCGAACCATCGATCAGGCGCAGCACGCCATTGAGTTCATCAATCATGGCCGACAGTTTGTTTCGCGTGGACTCCGGAATGACCACCGGGTCGTATCGTGAGGTAGGAGTTGAGAGGTTCGGCGCGTCTTCGATTTCGCCCCGCGCATTCGTGAGTTTCGCCAGTATCTTCCCTCGAAGCTCGTCACGCAGCATCAACTTCCTTTCTGGGGGAAGGAAGCCAAAAAGAGTCGCACGACGATAGCAAGTTTCCAAGGCCAGTTCTGTGCTCACAATCACAATTTGCGGAATCGGCCAACGACGAAAATCTGGGCATGAGTATCCGAATTGCGAGTGCGGTGTCGCTGTTCGCAACCGTCGTTGCCCACGCTCAACCGATAGTGCCATGCGAGATCGTCGTCCCAGTCCTCGACTCACAGCACAATGTAGTCACTGCCTCCGCTCCGGACGGACATTGGTATCCGGTTTTCGAGGCGGCTCCGCAAAGCAAACTTGTCGATGAGATAAGGCAAACCCTCGACACGAGCTTCGCGCAACAGGCGTTTCGACTTGACCGCTATGCTCGTAACCTCATCCTCGCGAAACAAAATATGGGATGTCGAAGGAAGACACCGAGAACTATGGGATGTTGAAGCCGGAGCGTCGCCCGATGATTCAGGAGAGGGGCAGCTCATCCGCCGTTTCAGTTCCAGTTCCAGTTCCAGCTACGGCTCCATAAGGCGGCAAACCTGCGGCTTACGCGGTTCCGTTAATGTTTCACGGGGGATGACGGAGATGTCGGACTTCTCCATGTCGATGTTGTCGAACTGAAGGTATCGGGTTTCGGTGACCGTGTAGGGCGATCTCTCAGTGAATAGACCGGCGCTCAAGCCCCCGCACATCCTCCGAGCGGCGCAATAATTTCGTAGGGGCCGAGTCTGCCACCAGAGGTCAGGACCATGCGTGGCGGTAATCATAACAGGTGCAACATCTCGCCAATGATGTGCTGCGGCTCGTGGAATATCACGAGCCATTCGGAAGTCATCAAACGCGTGCGTCAGTTTCTTGTCTGCCTACAACACACCAGGAATGGTACGCATCCACATGCAAGGTGTCGCACAGTCTATAATTGCGCGCACGAATGGCCCTTACCCCTGGCACGAAACTCGGTCCTTATGAAATCCAATCTCCCCTCGGCGCAGGTGGAATGGGCGAAGTCTATCGCGCCCGTGACACTCGACTTGACCGCACCGTCGCCGTTAAGGTGCTTACTTCGCATCTGTCCGACAATCCTGAATTGAAGCAACGGTTCGAGCGCGAGGCAAAGGCGATCTCGGCGCTGAACCATCCGAATATCTGCACGCTGCACGACATCGGCTCCCAGGATGGCGTCGACTTCTTGGTGATGGAGCATCTGGAGGGCGAGACGCTAGCCCATCGTATGCGCAAAGGGCCGTTACCGATCGATCTGGTGGTGAAGGTTGGCTGCGAGGTCGCCGAGGCCCTGGACAAGGCTCACCGTGCCGACATTGCGCATCGCGATCTGAAACCCGGCAACGTGATGTTGACCAAGTCAGGTGCGAAGCTGCTGGACTTTGGATTAGCCAAGCCACTGCACCCTTTAGCCGTAGCCAGTGGTTCGGCGCCGCTGGTTTCCGCAGCGTTGACCATGAGTTCGCCCAGCCCCCAGCTTTCGCCGCTCACCACACACGGCACGATCATCGGAACGATGCAGTACATGTCCCCAGAGCAGATCGAAGGCCGGGAAGCGGATGCGCGCAGCGACATCTTCGCGCTCGGAGCGGTGCTCTACGAGATGGTAACCGGCAAGCGCGCGTTCGAAGGCAAATCGCAACTGACGGTGGCGTCGGCGATCCTGGAAAAGGACCCGGAGCCGATTTCGACATTGCGCGCCAAGGTTAGTCCCGCGTTGGTGCATGTCATTGACGGCTGCTTGAACAAGGACCCGGATCAAAGGTGGCAAAGCGCTGGCGACATCAGTCGCGAGCTGAAGTGGATCAGCAACGCCGCGCCAGAAGCAGCCATCTACTCCACGCTGCGCCCAGCAAGACGGGGGTTGGTCTACGGTGGGGTTGGCGCCCTGCTGCTGATTGCCACTGTTGTGCTTGCGGTCAAGTTGCTGACGCGCACTCACCCCGAGCAGTGGAAGCTCCAGTCGGACACCGATAAGCACGATGTCGTCGATGCGGAGTTCGCCACCATCCAGCTTTCGCCCGACGGAACGAAGTTAGCATTTGTCGCTGCCGACGCGCACTCAGCAATCTTCGTGCGCGATTTAAGGACGGGCAAGTTAGACCAACTTGAAGGAACGGAAGGTGCGCTGTTCCCATTCTGGTCACCCGATGGACGAGCGATTGGATTCTTTGCTGGCGAGAAGCTTAGGGCCGTGTCGCTCGACGATGGTACGGTGCAGGCACTGTGTGACGCTCCCAATGGCCGGGGAGGAAGCTGGAACGCCGATGGCCAGATCGTCTTTACACCCAACATCGGCGATCCGCTCTACGTGGTGTCCGATTCGGGAGGATCACCCCGGGCAGTGACCCCTCCCACGCAGGGAGCGCGCAGTGACCGTGTACCCTTTTTTCTCCCCGACCAGAAGCACTTTCTGTTCGTGGAGCAGTTTGTCAGTATGTCGACTGGGCTGCACGCCAGCTTTGACATCCTGGTCGGATCAGTCGACGGAGCCGCACCTCGAAAGGTGATGAGTGGAGAGTATGACAGTCCACAGTTTGCGGACGGCAGGTTGCTGTACGGCAGGACCCGAAGTCTTTATGCGCAGGATTTCAGCCTGACTTCTTTTCAGGTCTCGGGCAAGCCGGTCAAGATCGCCGACGACGTCAATACTTACCATGGCCGCGCTTCGGCGAGCTTCAGCGTATCGAACTCCGGCCTGCTGGCCTACCGCACTTCTCCCGTTCGATTCACCGAACTGGTATTGTTGGACCGCTCAGGCAGGGTCGAGGTTACTTTTCCCGCGACCGAGAAAGGATGGGGTGGAACGTTTGATCTTGCTCGCGATTCGAGTAAAGCCCTGTTTTGCGAATCCGACCAGTCTGCGGTCGATACCTGCTCGACATGGATGCTGGACTTCGGTTCGAAGGCATTCTCCAAGCTCCCTTTGGAGTTGTTGAATACACAGGCCGTATTTACTTCTGGACAAGAGGCCGTCATTTATGTCAACAATGCTGGCCATTTGAAGAAGTACAGTTTCCAGAGCGGAGCTATCGAAGATTTTGGCGCCGTGAAAACCGAATACGCCTGGCCCGTGGATGTAACGCCGATGGGCCAGGTGCTCCTCGTGGCACAGAGGCCGCAGACGGGTAACGATGTTACGTGGATGACACTGGACCCCTTGTCGGAGATGCACGACGTAGTTGCGACGCCGCGCGACGAGTTTGGCGGCAAGCTCTCTCCCAACGGAAAATGGCTGCCCTACTGCTTCGATGAGAACGGCGTAACCAACCTGTCGGTTGCCGCCTTCCCCGCAGGACGCCCGCAGTGGCAATTAACCACCGCTGGTGGCTGCCAGCCAACTTGGAGCGCCGATGGAAACGAGCTTTTCTTTGTCGGCGGCAACAAGGTGTATGCCATCCCGCTCAAGGACCCCAACGACTTCAAGCCTGTTCCGCCGCAAGAACTCTTTGAAATTCCCACCACCATTACTGGTGGCGCAATGATGCCCGACGGAAAACACTTCCTTGGATTTCACACCACCGGCGCAACTCGTGGCGGCGAAATCAACGTGATCGTTAACTGGCGGGTTCCGCAGCCGCACTGAGTTGTCCAATCATCGCTAAGCGCGCCATACGCATTGACAGGATTTGTGCTGGCGAAGATCGATGAGATTCTGAAGGGAAGCGGAGCGCGACACGAAGTTCGTCGAACTTGGGCGCTATTTGTGTGAGGTGCGGGCGGGGCAGTACTGGCGGGGAGAACGTGAAGTCGTTCGACGTGTTTTTAGAGAGGAGATTTGCGGGGTCGCGACGGAAGGGGCAGCGCCTCTTCCGTAGCCCTGAGCGGAGGAACAAAACGCCACACGATTTCGTAGTGGTGAACGTGCGGCGCGAGAAGCTAGCAACCTCGACGATTTATGGAAACCACAGAGCTTACGATTCGCAGTGACGGAGGCCAGATAGAGAGCGACAATTGGCTGACCACATGCGGTATTGTCATTCTGTCAGAACCGTATTACCCTTCTATATATGAAGGGAATTACCGTTAAGCTTCCTGACACGACGCTCCGCCGATTGAGGCAGGAGGCTCGCGCTGCCGGACTCAGCGTAGCCGCCGTGATTCGCGAAAAGCTCGAAGGCGCGCCGGGCCGAGGCAGTCGGTCCGTCTATGAGATCACTTCCGACCTTGCGGGCAGTGTGGCCGGAGATCGAAAGCCTGCAACCAACGACCGGCACCGGTTCGCGCGGTCGTGATAACGATCTGCGACACCGGACCGCTTGTCGCGTATCTAAATCGCAACGACCCTTATCATTCTTGGGCGGTCGCACTGATGAAGCAGGTGCGTTCCCCAATGCTCACTACGGAGCCTGTCTTGACGGAGGTCGCGTATTTCCTGCGAGCAGATCGCGTCGACATCGACCCCATGTTTCAACTGCTGGAACGAGACGCAGTTCGGCTGGACCTCCTGGTCGCCGCACACTGGCCGCGGCTCCGGACCCTTATGGCGCGCTATGAGCAAATGGACCTGGCCGACGCCTCGATTGTCGTTATGAGCGAGCGGCACCCCCGCTGCCAAGTGCTAACCGTTGATCGAAAGGACTTCAGCATCTATCGACGGAACGACAGACAGGTTATTGATTTCATCGCTCCCCCAGAAAGGTAGAACAATTCACCTGTACCAAATCAGGTGATCGGCGGGCCGCGCAGGCCAGAAGCAGCACGGCGTTGACATTGTTGATCGGCGTGGGAGCGAATGGCCTTCAATGCATGGGGAAATCGTCATATCCCCTTACGAGCTTAACCCTTGTGATGTTGAAGCCGAGGTTGCAGAGGCGCTCAAGTTCACGCCGAATCTCAAGTCGTTCTACCTTTTGACAACTGTATAGCTCGCCGTCTGAGTATTTCCGTTCTCGCCGGTTTCCGTGCCAGTACGCGACCCGGCACGAAACGAGGCCGCTTGGCAGATTTGCTCGAACTCACGATTCCTTCTGCCGAAAGCCATGGTCTCGCGATGAATTCAAAACGCGGAGACCGCACCGTGAATGCCTTGCTGCCGGATGCGACCAACCGCACAAAGAAGAGGTCGCGCGGAAGATTCTTAGCTTGTGCGATGGCAAGGACAGAAGCGTGAAGATCGGCTCTGGCACAGCTTCAGGAGCTTGTGATGCCAAACGGGGAGTGCATCGACCGCCGGTGTCCCGGGTGCTTCTGTTGGAACAATGTCGCGGGCGATCAACGAATTCTTCGACGAAGATTAACGCCGGTTGGGAGCCTTCAAACTACTTCCCTGGCCTCACGGAAAGACTTGTTCGCAGCGTACGGTTACGTCAAAGGGATCGAAATCGCACGGCCCATATCTTGTCAGGTTAGCGGCGTAAGAAGGGAGCGCGTAAATGGAAGTGTTAGACGAGACTCGCGTCGTGCGGAATCGACTGATCAGCGATCAGGATCAAATTGCGGAACTCGATTTCGCCGAGGCGCAGGCGAAGTTTTGCGAAGCATCCTGCGGCTGGGCTGACACCAAGCAACAGAGCGCGATGGAGAAGATGACGGAGTGCGAGGTAAAGCTGCTGCACGCCTTCTGCCGGGGCGACAACAATCCGACCATACTCAAAGCGTGGGCCGCTTATCGCAGGCGGTTGCTGTTTCACCACCGGACTGAAAGCTAGTGGGGAGTACGGTCCCATTTGCGGCAATCACACTCCCGGCAGCTGGATTCTGCAGGCAATGCCTGGACGTAAGAACATAGTCGAGAGTTCGCGGCAAAGGCGGAGATGATTCCGAGTTGAATCTGATCGGGAAGGAGCACCACGAGCACCCTCTTCCACAGCATGCCGTTTATCGACTCGACTCCCGAGCTTGCTTCAGTGCCTGACGCAGAGTTCTTATGTCGAGAAACATCCGCTGCGGGCCAGTCTTGGCGGCACCTTCCAATGGAACAAAACCATAACGAGCATACCAGTCGATCCGATCTCGGTACGCATCGGT